>CACZOS010000122.1 GCA_902782815.1 uncultured Lachnospiraceae bacterium
ATGCACTAAGGTCTATCCCCAGAGGGTTCCCGGACTTACTGGACACCTCCAGGATCTTGTCATTTCCTGTTGCCTCCCTGTAGCTTCCATGCAGACTGCGGATACACCTGAGTTTCTGTTGAAAAGAGAATCCATTGTAGAATGTGAAATCAATATTTACCCTTCTGAAAAACGGTGCCTGTTCCATCACTTCAAAAACCGGTCGGTTAGCCATTCCTGTTCCTCCATTCATTTGCTTATTCTTTCAGACTTCACTTACAGTATAGTGGCTCATATGTACCTTTTTTATCCCATCACCACCCCCTCCGCATAACCTTCTCCGTTTCCGATTTCGATTATATACGGACACTCAGGATAAATTTGTCCGGACGAATCGTTTATGATATAGTAAACGTAACAGCAGACTGAAACCTGTGTATGCAAAACGGATATTCAAAAAAACAAAGGAGGAACAGCGCATGGATAAAGGAATGTTTCCCGTGATGATCTACAAGTACATTAAAGAAAACTCAGATGAAGATACGTGGTTAACCCCAGAGAAAATCTACAAGTTTCTCAGAATATATACTCCAGACATCCAGGAGGAAAGCACATGGAAGACCGTATCTCGAAATCTCGAAAAGCTGGCGGATCAGTTTGAAGAGATCCGAATCGTATATAAGGACGACTGCGAGTATAACAAAACTGAGAAGTTCATCTTCTCAGAGATAAAAAAAATCTATTATAACCAGAGATTCACCACAAATGATGTTCGTATCATTTCTGATGCGGTTATCTACTCCCGGCATCTGAATGATAAGGATCGTAAGGATCTTTTAGGAAAGATTGCCGGGCTTTGGCCATCCCATTCCAACAAATGGTACAGCAACGCCCTTCAGGATTCATCCGACCAAATAAAGTTGGAAACGGACCTCTTCCATAATCTGGACTATATCGATTTTGCCATCCGCGAAAAGTCCTGTATCAACTTCGACATCATGTCTTATGGGTTTGATAAAAAACTACATCCATCAGAATCACATGAAGGTTTTACACCATACAAGATTTACATCGCTGATGGCATCTATTATGTTGTCGGATTACTCGACAAACAGAAAAAAAGAGAGGACCACTTTGCCAAAGAATCAGGCGAACGCGAACCCGTGTATCCGATCAGGCGCTTTCCTATCCATCGGATGAAGCGCATCAGCCTTGACGAAGAACATAAATATGTTGAAATAAAGAATACCGTATTGAAGGATATGTCGCTGAAAGATATTTGTGAAGGCGAGTACAATTGGGCTGATCGATTAGTCATTCCATGGAACGCTAAAGGTCCCTTGCGTAGACGGCCAAACGCTAATGATGTACAGTTTCTCGTATCTAAGCGAGGGATAGATGCATTGGCAGACGTTTTCGGAAAAAAACTATCCATCCAGCAAAAAAGAACAGTAAAGAAAAGATTAGGTTCATTTGAAAGAACCGATCAACGCTTTGAAGTCACCCTGAAAAATGCATCAAGCTCTGATTGGAACAAGATTGTAACATTACTGATGAAGTATATGGAGCATGATATCGCGCTCCTCTCACACCACTCAACCCTGAATCGCTTTGTGGTACGACTAATGTCTCACAACGTCCAAACGATTGAGTAATTCCGAGCAATCAAGCAAAATACGAACCGGGCAGTCTCCTGCCCGGTTCTCCTATTTCACAATTACTCCGCCGCCTTGAAGTTATAGATTGGCTTCAGGATATCGATCACATCCACAGATTCTCGGATGACATCAATGATATCGTCTAACGCCTTATACGCCATGGGTGCCTCGTCCAGTGTATTCTCATTGACGGAGGTTGTGTAGATCCCTTCCATCGTCTCGCGATATTCGTCCATGGAAAGGGTGTTCTTCGCGTCCTTTCTGGACATAAGGCGTCCGGCGCCGTGCGGTGCAGAATAATTCCACTCCGGATTTCCTTTTCCGCGTGCCAGGACACTTCCATCCCGCATATTGATAGGGATTAGGACCAGTTCTCCTTCATGCGCCGCGATTGCACCCTTCCGAAGGATCATTTCCTCCGTATCAATATAATTATGGATCGTGTGAAATGCCTCCCCGGC
>CACZOS010000123.1 GCA_902782815.1 uncultured Lachnospiraceae bacterium
CCAGGATACGGTCGATACCCATGATCAGACCGATGGCCTCCACGGGGATACCGACAGAGGTAAATACCATGGACAGGGTGACAAGACCTACAGACGGAATACCTGCCGTACCGATGGAAGCCAGGGTGGCTGTGGCGATTACGGTGAGATATCCTTTGAGACCGAGCTGCATGCCGTATGCCTGGGCTGCAAATACGACTGCCACACCCTGCATGATTGATGTACCGTCCATGTTGATGGTGGCACCCAGAGGTATAGTAAAGGAAGCGATCTTCCTGGAAACGCCGATCTTCTCATCCAGAGTATCGATATTCATCGGAATCGTCGCGTTGGACGTTGAGGTTGAGAAGGCAAAAGCCATAACCGGGAAGAACTTCTTAAGGAATGTGAAGGGATTGAGTCTGGTAAAGACGAACAGGAGGACCAGATATACAATAAAGCACTGTATTCCCAAACCGATCACTACACTTCCCATGTATTTCAGCAGGGGTACGAAGGCATTGAATCCCAGATTTGAGAAAGTCCTTGCGATCATGCAGAACACGCCGATGGGAGCAAGATTCATGACCAGCAGGGTCATCTCCATCATCAGGTCATTTAACTGGTTGACAAAGTTGGAAATAAGGTTGGCCCTGTCTCCCATCTTAGCCAGAAGAACGCCTACAATGAGGGCGAACAGAATGATCTGGAGCATGGTCCCCTGGGCAAGGGAATTGATGGGGTTCTCGGGAATAATGTTCAGTATGGTATCCGTCACGGAGGTCGCTTCAGCGGTAGTCACTTCCGTGGCTTCGATGGATGCCATATCAAGCCCCAGACCAGGTTTTATAAAAGTTGCCACGGTGATGGCCACCGTTACGGCAAGGGCTGTGGTGCAAAGGTAAAAGACGATGGTCTTGCCGCCTACTTTACCCAGAGCCTTGGTATCACCAATGGCGGAAGCTCCGCATACCAGGGAACAGAATACCAGCGGTACGACCAGCATTTTCATCAACCGGATGAAGCCGTTACCGATCACATAGAAGATTCCTTCCACAAATACCGTGTCCCGGACATAGCAGGAGGGAACAGCTACATTGAATATCACACCGACGATGAGGCCGGCGATGAGGCCGATGAATATCTTCGTGGTCAGCCCCAGTTTCTTTTTTTCTTTACCTCCCATTATTTAGCCCTCCTTCTTCATATTTTTGATGTACGCCTCCAGGTCCACGTGCCATTCGGGCATCTGATAAACTCCGGTAATCTTCATCATCAGATTATCCAGGAGTGTGGAGACCACATTGGAGGTCTCTCCGGAAATCGGAACAGCCAGCTTGGTATCATATCCGGCCAGCTCAAGAATGGTGGTGGCAAGCTGGTAGCGGGAACACTGGCCCTCACTGGCAACATGATAGGTACCGTACTCCTCTTCCGAGATCATCTTGATGATAAAATCAACGATCCTGTTCATATAGGTAGGGGAAGAGATCCGGTCTATAGCCGCATCAAAGCTCTCACCCTTCTCTGCATGGGCAAGTACCGTGGATACATAATCCTCCCAGTCCTCACCGTATACCCAGGAACTCCGGATGATCAGGTGTTTGGTGTTAAGCTCCCGCACGAAGTTCTCACCTGCCAGCTTTGACTGGCCGTAGATGGTATTCGGTGTGGGGGTATCAAATTCATTCTTGGCAAAGTTATGTTCCCCGGAGAACACGTCATCCGTGGAAAGCTGGATGATCTTGCAGTTGATGGAGGCAGAAGCGGAGGCAAGGTTGCGGGCTCCTATGGCATTTACTTTAAATGCCTCCACCTTGTTCTCCTCACAGTAGTCCGCATTGGATATGCTGGCGCAGTTGACGATCACGTTCGGCCGGTAAACACTACAGGCCTGCTCTACTGCGTCCAGGTCCGTGATGTCCACTTCTCTTCCTGTGGCGATCACTTTGAAATTCGTATTTTTATTCAGAGCAGCCTTCAATGCCTTTCCGACTCTTCCGGATGCTCCCACGACCCAAACTGTTGTCTTTAACATAATTCTCCTCCTTTATCTCTGAAGCATCTCTGCCATGCCATCCCCGGTGTTAAGATCCTCCCGCGGATCTTTTGCCGGAATTTGGGGGTTATCCTGCAGGGGCAGCAAGCCAATGCCCGTTTTTTGTAGAGATATTATAGCATAATGAATCGTTTTCTTCAACATTATTCCTAATCAATCTTGTCATAACACATTAATCCTTATGAATATTCACCAATAAAAAAGATGGTGGACTGAAAGACAGCCCGCCATCTTGAATTTAAAATTTGCAGTTAATTAAGTTTGAGATCTCCCTCTTTGATCCAGCCTGTCTTCCTCAGAATATTACAGAAGATCAGGCTTAAGATGGCCGGAAGGACAAAGGAGATGAGGATCAGACCCAGCCAGTCAAAACCGGTGATTGCCGCCCTGGTTCCCGCTTCGATCTCATTGAGCCATCCTGTATAGACCCCGATCTGACCCACAAGACCACAGGTACCCATGCCGGAGGAAACCGGAGTTCCGTTCATGGTCATCCGGAAGATACAGGTGGCGACCGGACCGGTGATGGCCGAAGCCAGAGTAGGGGGAATCCAGGTTTTGGGGTTACGGACAATATTGGGCATCTGCAGCATGGAAGTACCGATTCCCTGAGATACCAGGCCGCCCACTCCGTTTTCCCGGAAGGACATGACCGCAAAACCCACCATCTGTGCGCAGCAGCCGGCCACAGCAGCCCCGCCTGCAAGTCCGGTGAGCCCCAGGGAGGCACAGATTGCTGCCGAGGAGATGGGAAGAGTCAGTGCCATACCCACAACCACAGCGACGATGATTCCCATAAGGAAGGGCTGGAGCTCCGTAGCCCACATGATGATCCGGCCCACATAAGCCGCGGCAGTCCCGATGGGCTTGGCAATGAGATAGGCAAGACCGACGCCGATCAGGATGGTAACGATGGGGGTCACAAGGATATCCACCTTGGTCTCCCTGGACACAGCCTTACCGAACTCCGCCGCCACGATGGCCACCACCAGCACGGCAAGTGGTCCTCCTGCGCCGCCCAGCATATTGGTGGCATATCCCACCGGAATCAGGGAGAACAGGACCAGAGGGGATGCGTGCAGGGCATAACCGATGGCCGCAGCCATTGCCGGTCCCACCATGGCGGAGGCAAAGCCTCCCACGGTAAAGCTTGCCGCATCGCTCTGGAATACGGGTTTTGTCAGAATACCGATATGGAACTGGGTTCCAAGGGTATTCAGGATAGTGCCGATCAGCAAGGTACAAAACAGACCCTGGGCCATTGCTCCAAGGGCATCGATCCCGTAACGTTTTGCAGAGATCTCTATATCTTTTCGTTTGAGAAATTTCTTAACTTTTTCCATAATCTACTCCTGATCCCGGGTGGAATCTTTTCTTCTAAAGCGGTCCTCTTTATCCTATTCTTTCGGCGTTCATGATCTCAAATTCCACTTTGGCGCCGAACTCATCTTTGAATCCGCCGATCAGGGCAAAATGAGGCTGTTTCGCATGGACTCTCTGGTCTGCCTTTGTCTCCCACTGTTCAAGCAGGAAAAGTTTATTATCCTCCCCGCAGGGATAAAAATATTTGTAAGTGATACATCCTTTTTCACCGGCACAGATCCGGGCGATGTTATTCTCCTCCAGCCGGGCGTAAAAGCCGTCACGTTTGTCCTTTGAGTCAAAAACATAGGTAACGAAAAGCTGATACATTCTGTCTCCTCCTATATCTTTTATTTTTCTTCTTTCCTCCAGTCCTGGCATGACACATCCCCTCTCTGAGAGCAGGCAGCGGAAAAACTGCATCCCTCACAGCAGGATGAGCTGCCGGAATCCCTTCTCTTTTTTACCCGGGAGAAGGTGAATACCAGCAATCCCGCGATCAGGAGCACAATAAGGATATCCCATATATTCATAGTGCTTCACCCCCTCATCCGATTCCCAGGGCTAGCCCGATCATTCTGACCGCCAAGGCAGCCACCCAGGCTATGCCGCACTGCCACAAAACCACATACAAAGCCCACCGTGCTCCCAGCTCCCGCTTTATGGCGGCAACCGCAGCCACACAGGGGGTATAGAGAAGGCTGAAGACCAGCATGGAAGCCGCGGACAGAGTCCCGATGGAGGCCACGCCCTGACCGAAAAGGGTCTCCATTACGGAAACCACACTCTCCTTGGCGATAAAACCGCTGACCAGGGAGGTCACGATGCGCCAGTCCCCAAGTCCCGCCGGTTTCATGATCGGTGCCACGAGTCCGGAGACCACCGCCAGGATGGAATTCTGGGAATCGGCCACCATGTTCAGCCCGGGATCAAAACTCTTCAAAAACCAGACAAGGATGGTAGCCACCAGGATTACCGAAAAGGCCCGGCTCAGAAAGTCCTTGGACTTTTCCCAGAGGAGCCTTACCACATTTCTCGGACCGGGAAGCCGGTAATTGGGCAGTTCCATGACAAAGGGCACGGCCTCACCCTGAAACATGGTCTTTCGGAATACAAAGGCCGCCAGAATGCCTGTTACGATCCCCAGCAGGTAGAGACCGGTGATGATCAGCCAGCTCAGCCTGGGGAAAAACGCATTCACAAAGAAGCCGTAGATGGGAAGCTTGGCTGTACAGGACATAAAAGGTGTCAGCAGGATCGTCATTCTCCGGTCACGGTCACTGGGAAGTGTCCGGGTGGACATGACTGCAGGCACCGTACATCCGAAACCCACCAGCATGGGCACAATGCTGCGTCCCGACAGGCCGATCCTCCTTAAAAGTTTATCCATCACAAATGCCACACGGGCAATATAACCGCTGTCTTCCAGCATGGAGAGGAAGAAAAAGAGGATAACGATGATGGGAAGGAAGCTTACCACTGTTCCCACTCCCTCAAATATTCCGTCCAGGACCAGACTCTGTATGGCCGGGTTGACATGGACGCTCTCCATACCCAGCCGGGTATAATCAGCCAGGATTCCGATCCCGGATTCCAGCAATCCCTGGAAAAAAGGTCCGATCAGAAAGAAGGTCAGGAAGAAGACCGTGGCCATGATTCCCACAAAGACCGGAAGGGCGGTGTATTTTCCCGTAAGGACCGTATCGATCCGGCGGCTCCGCAGGTGCTCCTTGCTTTCCTTTGGCTTGATCACACAGGTATCACATACCCTGCGGATGAAATCAAACCGCATTCCCGCCATGGCGGCGCCATGATCCAGGCCGCGCTCCTTTTCCATCTGCAGGATGATGTGCTCCAGAAGTTCTTTTTCGTTCTGGTCCAGGTCCAGCTGTTCCAGGATCAGTTCATCCCCTTCTATAAGTTTCCCGGCCGCAAAACGGATGGGGATGCCGGAACGTTTTGCGTGGTCTTCAATAAGATGGCATACCGCATGGATGGCCCGATGAACCGCTCCGCCGTGGTCTTCGGCTCCACAGTAATCCTGGTATACCGGTTTTTCCTGATATCTGGCAATGTGGACAGCATGGCGGACCAGCTCGTCCACACCCTCATTTTTGACTGCCGAGATGGGGACCACAGGAACGCCCAGCATGTGCTCCATGGCATTTACATCCACGGTGCCGCCGTTCCCACGAAGTTCATCCATCATGTTTAAGGCGACCACCATGGGCACATTCATCTCCAGCAGCTGAACCGTCAGGTAGAGGTTCCGCTCAATATTGGTCACATCGACGATATTGATGATGGCTCTGGGTTTTTCCTCCAGAACAAAATTCCGGGAGACCCTCTCCTCGCTTGAATAGGGAGACATGGAATATATCCCGGGCAGGTCTGTGATCAGGGTATCCTTATGTCCCCGGATCACCCCGTCTTTACGGTCCACGGTGACTCCCGGAAAATTCCCTACATGCTGGTTGGATCCGGTAAGCTGATTAAAGAGAGTAGTCTTTCCGGCGTTCTGATTGCCCACCAGGGCAAAAGTCAGAGTAGTTCCTTCGGGAAGAGGATCTTCATTCTCTTTGTCATGATATTTTCCTTCTTCTCCCAGTCCCGGATGGGCGATCTTTGCTCTCTCGATCTTCTCCTCATCCCGGGAGAATCCTTCCAGGGGGGTAATCTCTATCTTTTTCGCATCATCAAGGCGCAGGGTAAGTTCATAACCGTGGATCATCAGCTCCATGGGATCCCCCATGGGAGCCAGTTTGATCATCATGACCTCAGACCCCGGTATCACACCCATATCCAGAAAATGCTGACGTAAGGCCCCCTCTCCTCCCACTGTTTCAATGCGGGCATATTGGCCGGGACCAAGTTCGTTTAATCTCATCGGGAAAATCTCCGTATATTCTATATAGACTCACTGCCTTCAGGTCCATTGTATTATACCCATAATGTGAAAATGCGTCAACTGCCGGCCTGTTCTTCCGACGTTCCGGTCGCCCCGTTTTCTCCGCTCCCGGTAAAGCCGATGCATATGGCCTGCCGGGGACAGGATGCCGCGCACCTTCCGCAGCGGATACATTCCGCTGAATCCGGATGCCCGACCGGATCGATATCCATGGGACAGATATCCCTGCATTTTCCGCAGGAGATGCACCGGGGCTTCTGAATGCGGATACGGTAAAAGCTGATCTTATTCAGCAGTCCGTAGATTGCTCCCAGAGGACACATGGTCTTACAGAAAAAGCGACAAATGAAGACACAGCCGGCTATTGTTCCCACAAGGATCCCAGCCTTAAGGAAAAAGATCCCTCCCGCCTGCCTCCTGAGATCAGGATGAGTCAGAAGCAGAGGAAGGCCTCCCTCCAGTGTTCCGGCAGGACAGATATACTGACAGAATGCCGGTGCTCCTATGCCGTATTTATCCGTCATCAGTATCGGAAAAAGAATAACGAAGATCAGGAGAAGAATGTATTTAATATATGTCAGGGGTTTTGGGATCCTTTTCTTGGGGGAAGGGATCTTATGAACCAGCTCCTGAATAAAACCGAAGGGGCAGAGATATCCGCAGACGGCTCTTCCCAGAACCACACCCAGGGCCAGGACAAATCCCAGGACATAGAAACTGATCCCGAACCGGGGCGAACCGCTTACTGCCTGCATGGCTCCAATGGGACAGGCCAGTCCCGCAGCGGGGCAGGAATAGCAGTTGATGCCCGGATTGCAAAAGTTCTTCCAGCTTCCCTTATAGATCTTCCCGGAGACAAAGTTCCCCGGATGGCTGTTAGAGAAGCCGAATGCCGCCAGCTGTATCAGTTTACGTCGAATATCCTGTGTGATTCTCATGATTTACCCCAGGCCTATGCATTCAAGACAGATATTGACTGCTTTAACGAAGATCACGGAAAGCTCCCCCCTCATGACGCCTGCGGCAATAAGGCAGGCAGAAAGGGCAAGGATAACTGTTCCGGTCATGAACCTTTTTCCTCTCTTCATGTCCCCTGCTTCCTCCCTGATCCTATTCCGTAATTCCCAGATACTCCCGGACAGCTTCTTCATAGCTGTTTACATCGGCTCCGACGAGCGGCAGACACACCGGCTTCCCGGAACTGTCCAGGATAAATGTGGTGGGAACGGCCTGAACACCGGTCAGCACCTCCAGCACCGAATCACTCAGCACGACATTGGTGTAGGATATCCCGTTATCATCACAGATTTCTTTTGCCGTGGCGACCATCTCCGAATCCCCTTCCGTAACATCAATGACCATGCCGATGATCTGGGCATTATCCGGAAGCTTCCCACTCAGCCTGCTGAGCTCAGGCATCTCTCTCAGGCAGGGGCCGCAGTAGGTCGCCCAAACATTGAGGATGGTGACATCCTTCTCCGCAAAGACAGCGTCCGTCACCTCATTTCCCTCAAGATCAGAGGAGACAAAAGATCCGAATACGTCACCATTCTCCGTGTCTTTTGCCTGAATATGGTATTCTTCCTCTGTCCCCCCTTCTTTATTATCCCGGTCTGCTGTATTCAGGGCACAGGCTGTCATGGCAATGCACATAGCCACAGCCAGTATGAACATCATGAATCTTTTCATCAGTCTCTCCTTAATCTGGATAATGATCAAACAGGAACTTCATACAACCGGTCCCACAACCGGTTTTCGTATTCAGCGCACTTCATGAAGACGGTGCAAAGTCTGTCCCTCTCATTCGGGCTGATCTCCGCAGCCTCCCTGTTCAGGACGTCGATCCACCTCTGATTGCACTGCAGATATTCCTCACAGGTGTAGGCATCAAACCAGTCCCTGAAAGGTGACCGGGCAACTTCCCCGGGATACCGGTCTTTCACTGTCTGCCCGATATAGGCATATACCCAGGAACACTGAAGCAGGGCGGTAAGACCACCCAGAAGGCCTTTTTCCTTAAGCTGCCGTTTCATGTAAGCCAGGTATTCGACGATCACATCTTCCCTGGCACAGTTCATCAGTTCCTTCTCTTCAAACCCTGTTTCTCTCAGGTTGGAAATATGCACCCGTTCCGCTTCCTTCCGCGTCTCTTCAATAACATCAAGCAGAAATGAGTTTAGATCCGGATCAGACGTCAACTCCAGGATACAGCTCAGAATGTCGATATAATCCAGCAGATACAGGTAATCCTGCAGCATATAATGGCGGAAATGCCTCTGATCCAATGTCCCCAGAGCCATACCGGTCACGAATGGTTTGTCCGCCGCTTCCTCCCAAAGACTGACCGTCTGTGCGTACAGTATTTCAGACAGCATAATCTGATTACCCCTTTACTTCTCTGCTATGATCGCTACATATCCTCCGCTCTTGTAACCCTCCGAGACCTCTTCCGGTTCTTCGTTTGTATAAAGAGGATTTTTGATCAGGGTCTGGCGGAAGGAGAATTTTTCTATCCCAAGAGCCTTCAGCACATTGATCTTCTCCTCCGTAGTGTGCCAGACACCGGAAGCCGCCAGGGCCAGAGGGTAGGGAAGCTCCGGCATGGCGTCTTTGAGGTATTCATGGTCATAGGTGTTAAGGCTTTTACCCAGAAGATACATGAAACCAAAGGCGCTTTCTTTGGGAACATCCAGCAGGATCAGCCTGCCGCCTTCCTTCAGGGCACGCAGACTTTTCGCGTATACCGGGGTCAGGTCCTCCATATAGCTGGAGCTCCCGTTAAAATAGATTATATCATAAGTATTGTCCGGCAGGTCAACTTCTTCGATCAACCCGTATTTTATTATATTTACTCCCCTTTTTTCGGCGATTTTTCCCATGTCCCCGGACGGCTCGATTCCCTCCACGTGGGTACAGTCAATATAGCTTTCAAAAAGTCCGCTGCCACAGCCCACGGAAAGGAGCTTCTTTCCCGTGATATCCCCCAGCACCTCCTTAAACAGCCTGAGTTCACTGGTAAACAGGTGCTCATTTTTCATAAACCATTCGTCATACTGGGCTGCATAACCATCAAATTTCTGTCTTGTCTCTTTGCCCATTTCAGTCGTCCTCCTCTGCGATCATGTAATTATGGGCCAGTGGTCCGGAACCTTTTCCGAGATCCAGCCCTGCGGCTAAAGCCCCCGAAAGGTACTCTTTGGCACATTCCACCGATTCTGCCAGGCTTTTTCCTTTTGCGAGATTGGAAGCGATGGCGCTGGAGAGGGTACAGCCTGTTCCATGGGTATTGGGGTTATCGATCCTCCGGCCTTTGAACCATACCGGATGTTCTTCATTGTTGCTGTACAAAACATCATTGGCGTCATTGATGCTGTGTCCCCCCTTGACTAAAACGGCGCAGCCGTATTGGCGGAACAGCTGCCGGGCAGCTTTCTCCATTCCGGCCTCATCCTTTATATCCATCCCGGCAAGGATCTCCGCTTCAGGGATATTGGGGGTGATCACTGTTGCCAGAGGCAGCAGTCTGGTCTTCAGGACCTCGATTGCCTCTTCCGCGATCAGACGAGAGCCGCTGGTGGATACCATCACAGGGTCCACCACAATGTTCATGGCTTTATACTGTTCCAGTTTGTCCGCGATGACCTCGATGAGTTCGGATGAGGAGACCATCCCGATCTTGACCGCGTCAGGAAAGATGTCCTCAAACACCGCATCCAGCTGTTTCCCGAGAAAATCGGGTGATGCTTCAAGTATACCTGTCACGCCGGTCGTATTCTGGGCAGTGAGTGCGGTCACGGCACTCATGGCATATACCCCATTCATTGTCATCGTTTTGATGTCTGCCTGGATACCGGCGCCTCCGCTGGAATCAGATCCGGCGATCGTCAATGCTTTTCTCATTTTATTCTCCTTTCTGACTGGCATTCACTTTTGTATAGCGACAGAAAGTGGTGCCCCCGATCTGCCGCTCCAAAGAATTCATATAATGTCAGAACATCTGCATCAGGGCCGCAAAATCCCTGACATAGACATCTGCCTTTTTTTCAAGTCCTTTCTGATCAGGTTCTCCCTTCTCATCATATATCCCAACGGTACGATAGCCGGCCCGGGCTGCGGTCTCAAGGGCATAAAGAGAGTCCTCCAGCACACAGATTCTGCTTTTGTCAAAGCCCATAGATCCGGCGGCAATATCGTAAATCTCCGGAGAATGTTTACTTGAGCCGACTTCAGAGTTGGTATATATCCTGCTTATGAATCTGAGCAGCCCGTTCCTCTCAAGGGCCCTCTCAACATGCTCCCGTGGACTCGAGGTTGCCGCAGTCATCCTGACTCCGACGTTTTTCAACGCATCCATGAACTTTTCTGCTCCCGGTTTGGCTTTCACCTCATAGAAATAGAAATCCCGAATCAGTGCCTGAATACTGTCAATTATCTCTTCCCTGGTCTTCTCCTGCAGGAAATGGTCCCGGATATATCCGGCTCCTTCCTCCATGCTCATGGAAAAAAGGATTGCCCCCAGGTTCTCTTCCGGTTCTTTTCCCTGACTGCGTACATATCTTGCTCCCAGGTCGGTCCATATCTCCATGGAGTCCAGCAGAACCCCGTCTATATCAAAGATCACACCTTTGATCTCCGTTCCGAATCTCATCTTTCCGTCCTGATCATTTCCGATTTTGCTCATATCATTTTCCGTTCAACATTTCATAAGTCACTTTTTTCAAAGATGCAGCCGCCTCTCTGATATCCTTTTGGGCATAGATGGCACTGATCACGGCAATTCCGCAAATACCGCTGCCCGCCAGTTCAGGCGTATTTTCCAGGGTTATGCCCCCTATGGCCACGACCGGGATGGACACCGCCTCACATATGGCTTTCAGGGTCTCCAGAGAGACATCAACCGCGTCATCCTTTGAGCCAGTGGGAAATACCGCGCCTACGCCCAGATAATCCGCACCGCGCTTCTCGGCAAGCAGAGCCTGCTCCACAGTCTGGGCAGATACCCCCAGAATCTTATCGGGTCCGATCAGTGCACGGACATCGCCTGCCTCCATATCGCTCTGGCCCACATGTACTCCGTCGGCATTCATTTTTACCGCGATATCCACATTATCGTTGACCACAAAAGGAACACCGTAATCCTTCGCC
>CACZOS010000124.1 GCA_902782815.1 uncultured Lachnospiraceae bacterium
ATCGATAAAATAAATCTTCCGAAGACCGGATACCTCAACGCCGGGAAGACTTTCCGGCTTCAGATTGCCCAGTTTTTTCCTCATACGCTCCTTCAACTCTGCCCCGGCATTCTCTCTCTGTGTGGGATAATCATGGTCGGGCACATAGCCGGCAGGCCCCTGATTAAAGTCCTCCCAGGTGGCCGCATCGCTGAAGGCAGCACTTCTTCTGTCCATACGTCTTCTTCTGGGCTCCTGTTTGGGTTTGACCACGGGAGGCGTATCATCCATGATCTTCTCGCCGCATTCCATACAGAATCGGTCGCCCTCCTGTAACTGAGCCCCGCATTGTGTACAAAACATTTTTTTCTCCTTTTCTCTGATTTAATCCTATGGTTTACTATTGATCCGGCCTGAGCCGATCCTTATCTTTTCCATTGATCATCAGCCGATGATCTTCTTCAGTTCTCCATAGAGAAGACCTGCATTTTTATACCGTCTGTCCAGGGGACAGAATGTGTGGGAAAGAACATGGACCAGTCCTTCTCTCTCCCCGGGGCTGAACCCCGCCCCCTCTTCCTCACCGAAATATCTGACAGCCTGTCCGGGTTTAACTTTAAAAGGCAGTTGGCCATCGGCTTCTTTCCCCGTCATGGCTTCATAAAGCAGGCATCCGAAACAGAATATGTCTGTCCGGTCACTGAGAAAATAATCTGCCTGTTCATAGTTCCCTTTCAGTGCATCAAGTTCCGGGGGAAGACATGGATAATCTCCCCGAAAGATTCTTTCTTCAACGCTGCGGGGAGTCTTTTTCCTCTCCAGACTGTGACGGTCCAGGATAAAGAGATTTCCCCGTTTATCGGTGAAAAGGGATTTCCGGTCGATCATCCCCGGGCCCCATCCCTTCTCCTGCAGGCCGGCCATCTCCTCAGCCAACTGGAGGAGGATATGGTAATCCTTCCTGTTCCAGGGCCGGCCGGCAGGCAGATCCGGACTGGTCAGTCCCTCAAGGTCATAGACCATGTAACCGGTTTCTTCCCGGAGATAATGTCCTGCCAGAGGGATCATAAAGGGAAATCTTTCCTTTTGGTATTCCTTCTGGCGGAACAGGTCATCCATAAAGGCTTTCCGGAAGGAAGCTGCCCTGCTGCTCTGGGCATATCCCCGGATCTTAAGACAGGAACCGTCCAGGGTTCCGATGATCTCACATTGTACAGGGTCGGGATAGAACTGTCTCACCAGTCTTTTTTTTCCGGTCCCGTCCCCTTCTTTTTCCTCTGCCAGGTAACAGATGTTATACAGGTCTTCAGCATATACTTCCCTGATCAGGAAGTTTCTTTTCTTAAGGGTACCCTCCCCACTCTCAAGAGTCAGGCAGACCGACGGGGGAAGGTATTCCCGGTCTCCTCTGTATACAGAATAATCATTCATGATTATCCCTCCAATTCCAAAGCCGGACAGCCGGTTTTTAATCCTGATCCGGCTGCAGGCTCCACATATTCCGGTAGGCCGACAGGGGTTCTTCACATGTGGTCAGATAAGCCAGGATACGATCATAGGGATTTGCCATATACATGGGATAAAAGTGGTTTGCGGTCAGGATCTGGTTAACATTTGCCAGGACCTCCCTCAGATGGTCGTTGGCATAATCCTTTCTGTCCTGCTCGTTTTTCAGATCCCTGTATTCCTGATAGAAGTCTTCCCAGTCATCATAAAAGAATTCGGAAAACTGGCTTTTGGCCATCTCCACCAGGAAGGCGACGGTCATCAGTTCTTCCCTCTTGACCATCCGGTACCCGTGCTTGATCTGGGAAAGGTCAGCATTGGTCAGTCCCTTTCCCTTTAATATGCTTTCCTGCAGGTATTTAAGATGGATATTCTGTTCCTCCCATCCCCTGTCCTTCAGCCTTACATAGTTCTTCTCATCCTCAGCTCTGCCGGCATTTTTTCTGCCATAGAGATACTCCAGGGCTCCTCCCCGGATCACTGCGTTTAAAGAGATCCGTTTATGTCTGATGGCCTTGATTCCGGGTATCTCCCGGATAAAACGGAGAGAATCCTTCAGGGCGCCTCCGATCCTGTCCTTTTCCCCCACCACCTTTACCTGGACGTAACAGCTGGTGTCCACGTCCTCGGTACTTTCATATCTGATCCGGTCATTATAGGTAAATCCTGTTCCGGCGGGAATGATCCTGCCCACACGAGAGCAGAGGGCATACACTTTTCCGGAAATGTGAGGATGGGCTTTTTTCAGATCACTTTTATTGATCTTGAAGGAAGAAATATTTTCGATCTGACTCAGGCTCCGGTCCTCACTGACGAAGGAAGAATGTTTGGGAACCTCTCCCTCATATCTTTCCCTGACCTCATCAAAGAGAGCCTCCCTGACACAGACCACAGGTATCTCCACCGTCACCCTTTCTTTCCTCTCTCCAAAGGCGTCTTCAGCCACATAAAAACTGCTGGGAGTATGATCTTCTCCCTCCCCCCTAAGGGGCATTCCTTTTCTTAAATCGATCTCGTAACCGGCAGCATCGTAATAAACCTTGATCTGCCCTTCAGCCCGGTTTCGGGCATCCTCCCCGTCATCTTTCCAGTTATCTATATCCTCTGCCGCAGCCTCCTTGAATTCTTCCCAGAGTTTCAGAAAAGCCTGATTGGCGGAATGATCATGATCGACGGCGTCCAGAAGGAATTTGTAGCAGGAAAGGAATTCCCGGAATTCATCGGTTATGGTCATAAATCCTTCCTCACCGTACCTGTCCAGTATCCGGTTCATGGACATGGAGAGAAAATCCTCCACCACCTGTGTCCGGGCATCCTGTTCCTGCCCTCCGAGGATCGGGGGCATCACTGCCTCTGCCTCCTCGTAGACTTTCCTGGCCTTCGTGAAAAATCTAAGCCTTTCTTCAGGGACATAGCAGATACAGATATAGGTCAGAACATCATCCAGGTTCCAGAAACTCAGTCCGGCCCGGTTTAACACCTTTTTCAGGAAAATGTCCACATCCTCCAGACCCATGTTCATCCCCAAAGCAAACTGAAGAAAGATGCTGTCTTTGGGATGATTGACGCCGAAAAGGAGTTCCTTTATCTGCCGGTCATCCCAGCTCTTATTATTCCGGCCGGATCCCGTGGTGTATTCCAGTCCCTGGAAATCTTCCCTGACCAACCGGAAAAGCAGGTCTCTCTCCTGTGAATGCTTTGTCTTGTAGCGGATATCTTCATAGATCTTCTCCACCACTCTTTGGGCCTCATCCCGGCTCATGGAGGAATCCATCAGCCCCTCCCGGACATATTCCTCCTGATATTGCATAAGCAGATACCGAACCATATAGCGATAAAAGGGCTGGACATCATAATTCATGATCACATCATAGGTGGTCTTCAGCCCGATCAGCTCATCCCAGTCCTTCATATACTCCATCTCGGCCTGTCCTTCCGCGCCTTTATACCATTCAGGGATGTCACGGTGGATCACCTGGGTAAGTCCGCATTGGATGATAGATTCGATATCCATTCATTTTCCTCCTTCTTGTTATGGGGACAGGCTCATCTTCCTCATGCTCCTGCCCCGGAATCCCGCAAGACGGATACAGTACGTCCTCCGTTCACCAGCATAAACCGGTCGGTCCCATGACAGTCCCCCCGGTATACTTTGAGATGAGGCGATGCGGGACACATGGAAGTAATATATCTGCTGCGTCCCCCAAACCCTTTCCTGGGATAGGAGACCACTTTCTTTTTTCCATCCATAAAGGAGAGGATATACCCGTCCCCCAGATGAAGAGCGATCATCCTGTGGGTTCTGTGATCCAGAGCGATCAGCTGGAGATTGGATCCCAGCTGCCTGAGATCTGTCTGCCGTGAATCACAAAGGTCATACAAGGCCCTCTTGATGCACATGACCGCTGCGTATTGCAGTACATCTTCCTCCATTCCGTAAAGCTCATCAAAATTCCGGGCAAAAAACTCGGCGCTGACCCGGGCAGTCAACTGTGCTCCTTCAAGCCCGTTTCTGTCCCGGTTTACCGGCGCCGCCAGGGATATCACCTCACAGGTTCCCCATTCCGCCCGAAAAGTCATCCTGGAATCTTTCATATATCCTCCTTTCCTCCGGCAGATCCACCGGTCATGGAAAATATATCATCCGACTCCAAAAATTTTTTTCTCGTGTTTCAGGGCGCAGTGCCCCCATTCCCGGATGTGGTTCCGGTATCCTGCTGGGCAGCCGTAGTCTCCTGGGATGCTGCATCGGTGGTCTCCTGCGTTGCGGAAGCGGTGGTCTCCTCATCTGTCAGGTCGTCTTCCGGCTCAACAAAATCCGTGTCATACTCCGTGGATGGTTGAGAGGCGGCTCTTTCCGCCGCTTCGGAAGCCTCCGCTGCCTCCTCCACCTCCTGAAGATTGGTATAGTCGGTAAAATACTGGGTGTTTGTGGTGATATAGAGCCCATCCGCGGTCCGGAAAGCACTGACCCCCTCCGTGGTGGTCACCATGGCCGCGATGGTCACCTTATCCCCCACATAGACCGACCTGACGATATTGTCGGCTTCAAAATCCACCCAGGAACGAAGACGTACTCCTCCCGAGCTGATATAGGTTATGGCAATATAGCCGGAAAGGGGGAGATATTCCCTGAGTTCCTGAACCTTCGACTCCCTGGACTCAAGATAAGTCCCGTCTTTAAGACGATAATAGTTTTTTCCTTTGTACAGGCCCTTCTGCTTTACCTCCAGAATCTGTCCGTTCTCCAGGCGGGGCGAATCTTCCTCCACCTGGCCCGGCAGGGACGTCACACAGAATTCCTCCCCTTCCTTGAGGTTCCGGATGATGATATGTTTTACCTCAAATGTGTCATCCAGCTCCAGAATATCCTTGTTTCCGGTGTGCTGAGTCTCCGTACTTGCCCTGGCCCGATAGGTATGGTTCTTCAGAAAATAGCGAAATCCGATAATAAAACCGAAGGACAGAGCCACCAGAAAGAGGGAGAAGAGCATGGAAGTGATCATCTTGACAAATGCCTTTTTCTCCTCATCGTTTATGGCGGATCTCCCGGATCTTGCTTTTCTCATGGCTGCCTCCTTGTAAACCGACCCCCGTTAAAGGTGCCGGTGCCGGCTGTCCCGCCGGCTGAATAATCTCTAATTCTGCCCGAACAGATCTGCAACCTCCACCAGCTCATCTCTGATCCTGATATGCTGGGGACAGACCTCTTCGCATTTTCCACACTTGATACATTCCGCGGCTTTTTTCCGATTATGGCAGGCCACCAGCCAGTTTTCCTGATGAGCCGCTCTGTCCATATCCCCGAAAAGAGTATAAATATTCTTGGCGGTGAAGGATCCGGAGATACCGATATCCATGGGACAGACCTTGGCGCAGTAATTACATACCGTGCAGGGGATCAGCGGTATCTTGTAAAGTTCTTTCCTTACCTTATCAATACAGGCCATCTCCTCACCGGAAAAGCCGGAAAAATCCTTCATGTAGGAGAT
>CACZOS010000125.1 GCA_902782815.1 uncultured Lachnospiraceae bacterium
ATCTGATCGTATCCTGCCATGAAGAAGAGGATACAGAAGGCCGCTATTACGAAGGAGCGCCGGATCTTCTGGTAGAAGTGCTGTCTCCGTCCACCCGCTTAAAAGACATGCTTCTGAAGCTGTACAAGTATCACAACGCAGGCGTACGTGAATACTGGATTGTGGATCCTTCAAAGCAGTCTGTGACGGTTCATTACTTTGAAGAAGAGGAATATGAACCCAGGAAATATGACTTCGACGCCGAGATTCCGGTAAACATCTCCCAAGGGAAATGCGGTATCGACTTCTCCCGCGTAGGAAGAATGCCAGGCGCAGGATGGAGAAGAAAATAGAAAGCGGACAAGGGGACGCTTCGGGAGAGGGGGCATTAAGTAACAGCGGGATGTTTTTTTTACGACGAAGGCAATAATCAGCTTGCATTTATAGTATAAATATGATATGTTTGATCCAACATTAAAACAAAGCAGTGTGGGGAATATACCTTAAGTATATTCTGTCTCGTTTTCCATGGTTGGCAGCAGAAAAATACCTGGAGCGAATAAGCACAGAGTGTGGACCCGTTTCCAGGTTTTTTTGCGCAGCAGAACCGGAAAGTGTATGCGGGGAAGTCACTTGCCGGGGTGAAAAACAGCTTTCGTCGGTTGCTGCAGCAGCCCGGGAGAAAGAGACGTCAGGCACTGATCGTATGAAACAAGGAGAAAAGCTCATGAAGAAGAACGGATGGAAACTGTGGTTTGCTGCTGTGATGCTGGCTCTTCCGCTCCTGCTGTGCGGGGCATCCCGGGGAATGGCGGACGAGGTCGGATCTTCAACGGATTATCTTTCCGATATTACCGCGACCACGATTTATGAGGATCAGGACACGCCGGTACAGGCAGATGGGAACTGGTATAATTATCTTTTTACACCTGCAAGTGCGGGAAATTATACTTTTTACCTGAAGGGATGGATAAATCCCTCTTCTGCAGGCTGTTCTGTTGTAAATGCGAATGGGGAAGGAATTCTCGATTGCGTATATAATAGCTACCGCTCGCTTACAGTACATGTGGAGGCGGAGCAGACAGTCGTTTTTCAGTCGTATGTGTCCCCAATGTCTGACTCTGTGATTTATGCCTCTGTTGTAAAGGATGCTGATCCGGCACCGCCGTTGACAGTGACATCTGTAACGGCAGAAAAAACTGAGGCGAAATACGGCGAAGAAGTCACCTTCCACATTCAGGTGGGAGATATTCCGGCTACATATGTAACCTTTGCCACCAGTGAATACTTCCAGAGTGGGGATCTCTATTACAATGGGTGGATAGAGAATTATACGCCTGCGGTGGAAAACGGGGAGATAACGGTTTCATGGACTAACTGGGCACCGGGAAACGGATATAGCACTTTCGGAAGTCTTGGAATTCTGAACCAATATGGAATTCCCTATGCCATTACTGAAGACACAGCTGCCGGCGCGACTCTGGAAGATATCCGAATCTACAGTATCTCTATACAGTCCGAGCTGGATGAAGCAGCTGCAAATGGCGGAGGAACTGTCACAAAAACAGGATATAATACCCTGAAGGAAGATCTTACGATTCCTGCAGGGGTTACTTTGGCGTACCCGAACGGCGTTGAAATACTCTCCGGAAATGAGGTGTGCGTAAAGGGTACACTGCTTCTGGGCAGCGAAGGAGGAGACTCTCAGATTGCAGGCAGAGTCTGGAAAGAAGAGAGCGGAAGCATCATTCTGCACACAGGCGTTAGACTGGAAAAATCGGACGATGTTTACAAAACCGATTACCAGGACATTACCGGTATTCATGGCGCGTATATTCAGGAATACCTGGAGCAAACCCATGATGGCTGGTCCGGATGGGAGACTACCCGGATCTGGAGACATGGTTCCTGGCGGACAGTAACATCGTGGGATGGCATGGGACCTGTTGCAAAACCTGGAACTGATGAACTGATCACCGTTGAACTGAATACGGATGAATCGTATTCCTTCGAGGAAAGCTACTCTAGTGAAGAACCACGTGGGGATGAGGTCTGGTATCTTCTTTCTGTTCCGGCAGAGCTTGAAAAGGCTTTGCTGCAGATGGATTATGGAACTTCGTCTTATGAATACGCTCATCATCTGTTTGTTTATGATGTGACAGAGGAAGAAAACTGGCAGTCCATAGTAGATCATTTAGGCACATCGGGCATTTATCATTATTCTTTGGCATTGAAACCCGGGCACAGTTATGCCATCCGGATTGTGGGAGATGGACCCAGTCCACAGATCTTGTTGTCCGGGCATATTGA
>CACZOS010000126.1 GCA_902782815.1 uncultured Lachnospiraceae bacterium
CATTTTCTTGTTCTCTTCGTTGGTCTGTTCCTCGTTCTCCTGCCTCTCCTGCTCCAGACGGATCCTTCCTGCCTCATCCTCTGCCTGCTGGCGCTGCTCCAGTTTGATCATATCATCGTACTTATCCGCAATGTTGATCATCTTCTCTTTCATATCAACGCCTGCATAGAGATTATCAATGGCCAGGTTCATCTCCTGGACTGTTCCCTCGAGCTTTTTCACAAGCTCTTTGTGCTTGAGTTCTTCCTTCTCGAACTCCTTGGTCTGTCTCAGGATCTCCGCCACGGTATTCTCATCGATGCCTGACTCCCAGCTACGGACCTGGTCGTAAATAGACCGGTTGACCTGCTCCACGGTAACGATATCCAGCTCCATGGCACCGATCTGCATTTTCACGTTCTCCAGGCTCTTTTTGGTGTTAATGGCGTCACTCATGGCCGCTGCCATCAGATGTTCCTCACCGGTCAGTCTGGACCGCTCATCCGCCGTCATGGACTGCAGCTTGTTGAAGGTGGAGGGCTTGTCGTAAGCCATATCTTCCACGATCTTCTTCTTTTCCTCGACCAGCTCCTCAAGATGGGCTTTCTCCACCTTTTTCTTCCTCAGCTCATCATTCATCTTGTCCACTTCAAAGGATCCGTTGCAGATGATGAAATAACGGCTTACCATGGTGGCCCTTCTCTGGATGATATCCGCCTGGATGGCAGATGCCGGAATCTCCCGGTGTGCCTTGTCCAGACCGTAGCTGATCCCTGCGAAACACCGTTTGATGGTCATGCTGCTGCCGTTTTCTGCTTTGGCATGTTCGAGGACCTCGATGATATTGAGCACCTGTTCGTCAATAGAGCTGCAGTCAAAACGTACGATCCGGGCATTGTCCGCCAGCTGGATAGCCTGATTGAAGTAATCATTAAAGACCGGGATATCCTCCGCCGGTACACTGGGACCGTACTGGGGATTCCTCAGAACGATCAGTCTGTCCTTAATGTCCTGGGTACGGGTTCTGTCTTCTTCCACTTTTCTTTTGTGTTCTCTGTCTATCTGTGATTTCGTTGGTTTTTTAAATGGGTTTTTGATCATCATCCTTCTCCTTTACTTTTTATTGACTTTTCATCTATATTCCATCTCCGGGCATCTCTTCCGAAGCATTATGTTTATGTTCTGCAATCCTCGCTGCTCAGGGCCTCGATGATCATCCGGAGATCTTTCTGGTAAGTGAGAAGCTCCTTTCCGATCTCATCCAGTCCTCCCCTGAGGACCTGTCCGTAGTCTTCCGATACCTGCCGGTCATCCAGGTGATTTTTCCGCCAGATGCTGTTCCAGTCCGCCTCGATTTTCTCTTTCAGCTCTCCCAGCATCTTAAAGCGTCGGGCAAGGATCTGGGCTCTTTCCACGTACTGGCCGGCTTCCAGGCTTTCGAACCACGCTTCCAGGCTCTCCACCCGGCTCCGGTAATCCTCTGCCTCCCGGATACAGTTCTCCTTCTGAAGTTCCAGGCCGGCCATCTTTTTCTTCAGTTCGTTGATCTTTTCGGCCCCCCGGAGATTCTCCTGACTGATCCGCTGATTGACCGCCTGCTGCTCTTTGACCTGGGCTTCCACATCCTTTTTTACCTGGTCCAGCTGACGGCTCAGTTCGCTGATCTTCCGCTTGTTTTCTTCATATTCATTCTGCTTGTTCTGCTGCTCTTCTATGATAGCAGTCAGCTTTGCTTTTTGTCCACTAAAATCTCTGGACTCAATGTCCTGCCGGAGAAGTCTGATCTCCTCCTGCATCCTGGCATATTCCGCGTCCATCTCCGAGACTCTGGTATCCATTTCGGTCTTCTTTTTCCCGCTCTCTTCCAGGATCTGCGCCAGGACGGTGTACTGCTTTTTCTGCTTCTCGTAACCTGCCCGGTTTTCCAGGATCTCCCCGTCGATCTGCTCGATCTGACTCTTCAAGGTTCCCAGATTACGCTGCCAGGACTCCAGGCTCCCCTTCTTCTCATTAATCTCGGCCTTCTTCCCCTCACATTCCTGTCTGACTCCCAAGATTCTATCCTGCAGATCACTGATGGAAGCCTCCAGCCCTTCCCTCTCTTTCTCCAGGTCGGCCTTTCTCTGCTCTTCCCGGGGAAGATCGATCTGGGAAAGCCCGGTAATCCGGTCCTCCAGTTCCCTGCAGTCCTCCCGCAGGGTGACTATCCGCTGGTTTTTCACCCTGAGTTCTCTTTCCCTGTCTTTCAGGTCACGGATCAGTTCCTGCTGATCACGGATCTCCTCTTCCGCCCGGGCAATCTCCGTATTCTTCTCCCGAAGCCTGGCCTGGGTTTTCTCCAGCCTCTCCCTCCTCTCGGGGAGCCGGACGTTCTCAATGTTATTGTCCACCACATGGCTGAAAAACCTTCCTATCCAGGGCAGTCTGCGAAAGAGTTCATCCACATCCCGGGAAGGTTCCGCATCCAGGGAAATTCCTGTCTCCCTCTTGATCTCCTGATAGAAATCATAGATGAAATTCAGGGAATCCTCTATGGTGATCCGGTCTTTCCCGGACAGGACATCCAGGTTTCTTTTCGTCATCTCTAGCTTCATATTGATCCTTCCCCTCAAAGCTGTGGAAATAATTTTTATCTCTGCCTTCTAAAACAGAAGGATATTCCCGATGTCCTCCGGGAGCGAAGATGGTTTTGGTTTTCCGGAAACTTCTTTCTGTTCCGTATTCTCCTTGCCGGGAACAGGCATCTGCTGACTTTCCCGCAGCCTGTTCAGCGCTTTCTCATATTCCTGGTCCACAGTCAGACCGCTGTAAGGTGAATTGAGCGCATCCTCCAGTTTGAAAAGATTCCTGGAAATCTCATCCTGTTCCTGTTCGCTCCGCTCATGGTAGAGCATCATCTCATCTGCGCACCGGGCTACCATCTTTCTGACTTCCGCCAGATCGATCTTCTGGTTCCTGCTCTGACTCACCATCATCTCCCACTGTCCGAGCATATCCTGGTAGGTGGCAATGGTGCTGCTGTTGGCAAAATAGATCTTCCTGGCGCTCTCAATCTTGCGCATAAGGATGAGGGCCTGCTGTTTCTCGTGGGCCAGGACCGTGGTATCCACATTTCCGGAAAGCTGGCTGATATACTCTTTCTTCTGGTCCATCTCTTCTTTCCAGCGGTCAATCTGCTCCTGACCGCTCCGCAGCTTCCGGTTGAGGCTGAAGACTTCCATGGACATACTGATGATCTTGTCATACCAGGACAGGATATCCTCATTGATATCCTCGGCGGAAGAAATCCCTGTTCCGTACCGCAGGGTGGTGCATATCCGTTCAAAGGTAACCAAATCCCCGCCATCGATCACTTCATCCAGCCGGTCCACACAACGGATCAGGAACTGCTCCAGCCCCTTGTCCATGGCCGCTGCTCTCGGTTTCAGATATTCGGCCAGCAGATCTGACCACTCCATATACATGGAGGGAGTGACCGCCTTGGAATCCGCTGGAAAATGAACGGATTCCATACGCAGAGCCAGTTCATCATCCGCGATAACCCCTGCTTCCTCGTACCTCTTTCCGGCATAAAGACCGGCCCGGTAGGATGAGGCCATCTCTGTCAGGCTTGCCCATCTTCTCTGGATATCTTTCTGTAATTCACTGTAAAGGTGACGGTGATTGGGGGAGAAGATGTCCCTGTACTGTTCTCTGACTGACCCGCTTGCATACCAGTCCCGGATAAAACGGGCCGTCTGTTCGACATTTTCTTCCCCGGGCTGCTCCTGCCGGTTCAGCTTCATGAAGAGGATCCATCTCACCAGCCGGCTGATCTCCTTCTCCCCAAAGGAATTCAGAAAAACGCAGCGGTCTTTCATCAGCTTCTTCAGGCTCTGATAACATGACTCCTCAGCAGGATTCTTCCCGGAAAATACGGTCTGGATCTCGGGAAACAGGTAACTCCCTGCCCATTTTGCCCGGAAGATACTGTTTTCATCCCGAAAACGGGGAAGGCTGCCTGACGCCGTTATGGACGCGCATATTACTACGATGTTCTTTGAATGAGCGGCGGCCAGAGCCAGCTCTGCCAGAGTCTGGGCTTCGTAGGCAAAAACAGAGGAAAAAGTATCGATCCGGAATACAAAAGCGCTCTTCCGGGTATTTTTCATCAGCTTAATGATCTGGTCCAGGTTTCCCTTAAAAGATTCCTTAGTATATTCCGGAGTCTCGCTGCCAAAGAGCTTTCCCAGCATGGACCTGGTGACTTCGTGGAAAGTCTTGAATGACCCCTCGTCACAGGCTTTCACGGAATAGGGATCCTGAATCCCGCTGATAAACCATACATAATCAAAATTTTTCTTTTTTAGTTCATGATAAAGATAATCCGTAAGATTCAGTCTGATCAGACTGTCCAGACAGTAGCTGTCATCATTTCCGAACAGCAGATGAAGATATCCTTCCTGCACTTCAAATTTTCCCATATTCCCTGCCGCCTTCCGAATCGGTCATAGTTAGAATAAGCCCATGATACTGCTACTTAGCATTATATCATAGGTTTTGAAAATTAAGTTACGATTTATACAAAAATTCCCTGTTTTCTGCTCTCTTTCCCGGTTCAGGATGAGTATAACAGGAGGCAGGATTTATTTTTTTCTTACAAAAAGGACTGCCCCGGGGAAAAGATTAACCTTTCCCATTCGGGGCAGTCCCTCGTTAATGCTGTTCATATTCTCCCGGACCGGAGTCTTCAGGAGAATAACACCTTAATGTAATCCTTCATATAGGCAGGAAGATCCGGCGGTCTGCGGGCAGAGATGATATTTCCGTCCACAACCGAAGGCTCGTCCACCCATGTGGCGCCTGCGTTTCGCATATCGTCCATGATTCCCGGTGTGCTGGTCACTGTCTTTCCGCGAAGAATATCCGCGGAGATCAGCACCCAGCCCGCGTGGCAGATCTGACCGATGGGCTTGCCTGCCGCATTGATCTTCCGCACGATCTCAAGAACCTCAGGAAAACGGCGGAGTTTGTCCGGGGCCCAGCCGCCGGGCACGAGCAGTCCGTCGTATTCATCCGGATCTACATCTTTGAATGTGATATCTGATTCCCAGGGAACACCGTATTTTCCATGGTATTTATGTCCGGCTTCCGCGCCGGCTGTCACCACTTCACATCCCTCTTCCCTCAGCCTGAGGGTAGGGTAAGTCAGCTCAAGATCTTCAAAATCATCGCTGATCAAAGAAAGTATCTTCTTCATCCTTCATCCTCCTTCTTTTTTAAATATGAGTGCGGTACCTGTTTCTTTTCTTTGCCGGGTATGATCGGCCGAGAGCTCTGTCCATCCCCTCCATAATGGCGGTGAGGACAAACCCTGAAACCAATCCCCCCAGATGGGCGGCGCTGTCCACCCCGCTGACCGTAAAACCGTATCCCAGACTGAACAGGATAATAAACATGATCCCCCGCAGACTGATTCCCTCCAGACTCCTCCTCTTCGTCCCCGAAACATGAATCAGGATGACCAGGAGCAATCCTCCCAGAACTCCGAATATGGCTCCGGAAGCTCCCGCAGATACAGACCGGGGATCCGGGATCAAGGTAAAGGCCAGGGAGGAAAGGGATGAGACCAGACCGGAAGTCAGATAGAGGATCAGATAACGCAGGCTTCCCAGATGCCGCTCAAGGGTCCTCCCTGACAACAGGAGCATCAGCATGTTTTCTCCCAGATGTCTTACCCCGAAATGAACGAACATGGAAGTGAACAGAAGATAATATCTGTGCCCTCCTTCCAGAAGCGGCCAGGTCATCCCTCCGTGGGAAGCAATGAAGTTTCCGTCATTGGTGTCTCCTAAGGCGGACAGGATGGCGAAAACGATGATGTTGGCCAGAATCAGACCGGTATTGACCGGGGTGAAGGTGGCAGCCATATGCTTACGTTCTTCTGCCCTGCGCCCGGCCTCCCAGCTTCTGGAGAAATTTTCAATCTCATCCTCCAGCCCGTAAAAATAAGTTTTCTGTCCCTCATAGATCAGCAGCCTTCCCGTGCTGCGGTCCAGGATCCAGATGTCGTCATAGGCCGGAAGACTGTCCAGGATATGTCCGTCCGGACTGCCGTTTCTGACAAGGACAAGAATACCTTCCGCCTTCTTTCCGCTTAGGACCATGGTATCTCTTGCCATCTGGTCGGCCAGGGCATGTTCCCGGTCCACATCCACCGGATCCTGCCCGGGAAGGGTTTCCGGAACCAGTCGTAAAAGGAGGACACTGTCCTCCTTTTCCTTCTTAAAAAACAGCTCTCCCCGGGAGCGGACCGCCTGATAACCGATCCTCTCCAGCTTTTGGAACAGAGCCTGGTAATATGACTGATCCATCTTATTTGAACAATTTGACAATCGATTCCTTAGGCTGGAATCCTATGGACTGGTTAACCGGCTGACCATCCTTGATCACCATAAGGGTAGGTATGCTGACCACCTTGTACTTGCGGGCAAGCTCGCGTTCCTCGTCGATGTTGATCTTGGCAACCTTGATCTCTCCGTCATACTCCTTGGCGATCTCCTCGATCACGGGAGCGACCATGCGGCAGGGGCCACACCAGGATGCCCAGAAATCGATCAGAACCGGTTTGTCGGACTGTAAAACTTCTTTTTCAAAATTTGATTTGGTAACGGTTATTTCTGCCATGCTGTTTTCCTCACTTTCTCTGAGTTTCTGCTGTTGTTTTTTTCCATTATAATCGAATTCCAAACCCCCGTCAACCGACACGCTTTGGGAGGGATTACAGGGATAAATGACCGAAAAAATAAACGGGATATCGTTTATATTGGGAATTGTTTTCCCCCCGGATATCCACTATAATAGGAGGCAGAAGGAAAATATTGCCACTTAGGAAAGGAAAGAGATTATGGGCAAAGAAGAATTCACCAATAAAGTAAAGCGGATCGGCGTCCTCACTTCCGGAGGAGACGCCCCCGGAATGAACGCGGCAGTCCGCGCCGTGGTCCGAACCTCCGTTTACCGGGGTATCGACGTCATCGGTATCCGGCGCGGATGGCAGGGCCTCATCACAGGAGACATGTTCAGGATGACCACCAAGGATGTCTCTCACATCATCGATACCGGCGGGACCCTTCTCTACACCGCCAGAAGCGATGAATTCCGCACCAAGGAAGGCCGGAAAAAGGCCTATGACAACTGCCGCCTTTTCGGGCTTGACGGCCTGGTTGTCATCGGAGGCGACGGCACATTTGCCGGCGCTCTGGCCCTGTCCACGGAATTCCCCATCTCCGTTGTGGGCATACCGGGAACCATAGATAACGATATCGGCTGTACACATTACAGCATCGGCTACGACACCGCTGCCAACACCGCAGTGGAAGCCATCGACAAGCTCAGGGATACCATGCAGTCCCATGAACGCTGCTCTGTCATCGAGGTGATGGGGCACCGGGCAGGCAACCTGGCCCTCTATGTAGGGCTGGCCACCGGAGCCACCGCCGTCCTGATCCCGGAGGAACCCTGGGATATCCGGAGGGATGTCATCGAGAAGATCCAGGCAGCCAGGATCGCCGGCAGGACCAATTTCATGATCGTTGTGGCAGAAGGCGCCCATCCTCAGGACCCGACCGAGATCAGGGAAGAGGGCCTGACTTTAAAGAGCGGAGCAGGCTTCATCATAGGCGCTTTGATCAAGAAGCATCTGGGCATGTCTCCCCGGGTCACTGTACTGGGTCATGTCCAGCGTGGCGGTGCTCCCTCCGCCAGAGACAGGGTGACCGCCACCCGTATGGGCCATTATGCAGTAAATATCCTTGCTGAAGGCAAGACCAACCGTATCGTGGTCCACACGGAGGGAGCCATCCATGATATCGATATGGTGGAAGGCCTGAGCATGACGAATACCCTGAACGAAAACGAAAAGGTTGTGGTAAAGACCATGACAGGCGTATATTAATTTGTAATATAATTAATATTTTTGTAATAATTTCATTGCGCAGGCATGAGATTTGTGGCATAATTAAGGAAAGAAAACCGGGCGGTCCCGCCCTTCCATAAAAGGAGAACCATCCATGCATTTTCGATCCTTACGCCATAAGATACTTGTGCCTGCTCTTTTTATTCTGGCAGTGACCCTGACTCCCCTCTCTGTTCGTGCCGCCGAGACAGATCCTTCTTCAGAAGTTTCCACGGAAACCGTGATAAATACAGGGACAGAACCCGGGGAGACGACGACAGAGTCCCGGCAGAAGGAAGCTTCGACTGAGACAAAACCTGTCCTCCGGAACGCCCGGATCCAGGGAAGAGACTCCTATTCTGTCAAGTATACCCAGGGCTACAGCTTCTATTTAGATGCCGGAACCGACAGTGACAGCCCCATAAGCTACAGCAGTCAGGATCCTGATATCGCTGAAGTATCCTCTGACGGTAAGGTTACCCTCAATAGCTTCGGAACCTGTACGATTCTTCTCAAAACCGGCAAAACCGAAAAGTGGGCGGACGCTGAGAAGACGGTGACCATCAGGATGTGGAAAGCTCCGACTAAACTTACCTATTCTTCATCCTATAAGAAAAGCAAATATTATACCCGGCTTACCAATCTTCACCTCATGGACAATACCCGGTCAAATCTCCTCGCTGTCAGCGGAACCCAGCTGGGTTATCATGAGAGTTCCTCCCGGAAAGTTCTTTCCGGAAAGGCCCGGGGCAAAGGGAATTACACAGAATACGGCCGCTTCTACGGCAATAACGGTGTTCCCTGGTGTGCCATCTTTGTAAACTGGGTTGCCCGGGAGAACGGCCTTCCCCTGACCGTGGTTCCCCGGGAATGCGCCGTCCGAAGATATTATTCCTTTTATCGCAAACAAAAATCTGTAACCACCTGGAACCAGGTGAGGAACAAAAAGCAAGTTCCCAAAAAGGGAGATATCATTTTCTACAGCAACCGGAAAGGCGGCACCACCCACCATATCGGCTATGTGGAGGGAGTATCCTACACCAGGAGTACGGTGACCATCACCACCATTGAAGGAAACCAAAAGAATCAGGTCCGGAGGGTAGTTATGAAAATGCGCCGGTCCAATGCCAGAGGTAAGGTTAACGGCCATTATATCACCGGCTTCGCCTCACCCAGATATTGACATCTATTCATATACCCCAATATAAAGTAAGGAAGGGGTGGAGATCAGCATTATATTCAGCTGCTCTCCACCCCTTCTGCTTTATGGCTGACAATTCAATTAATTACGTACGATCATTCCCCTGGTTTTCACTCGGCTTCCACGGCTGATGCAACCACATCCTCCGGAACCGTCACGGATTCCTCCGTGATATTTCCGTAATCGGAATAGTTGAAGTTCATCGTCTGGTTAACGTTCATTTTTACAGGAATCCCTGATTCCTCCATGGATGCCTCATAGAGCATGTTCTCAACCTTGGCGCTGGTCAGGGTATATCCCTTATCCTCAAAGACATAGGTAATATCCGCTTCTTCCATTTTCTTCATGATCCCCTCAATCTGGTCTTCCCCCATATTGATCTCACCGAAAGAGGTCTTATAGTATTCCTTCAGGGCTTCCCTGAACTCTTCATTTTTCATCAGGTCACCCATCTTCATGGCCACCGTGTAGGTTCCTGCCTCCTTGTCATAGGTGAATTCCGCCTCATCGAAGGATGCATTTTCCAGGAAGGAGGATCCAAGCCGGTAAAGCTCGGATGTGTCCTGGGTGCTCTTGGTCCAGGTACCGGATTTATCTTTGGCATAGCCCACCGTGCCGTTTTCGTCTGTGGCACTGTAAACCTCCACGGTCTCATCCATATTCTGTCCCAGAAACTCCATCTTGACATTCACTGTCCCGTGGGCGTTCTGTCCCTTCAGGTCCATATCCATAGCCATGGTCATGGGGAAGTCCAGACTGTAGCCCGCGGCTGTGGCGCTCATGTCCATAATGATCTCGCCGGCTATATGGTAATTATCCGGTGACTTTTTCTTGTTCCTCTCCAGCAGTTCCGCCGCAGTCTTGGGCGGGCCGGCCGCACATCCGGCAAGAAGCATGATCCCCGCTAAAAGCAGACATATCATCAATGATCCTTTTTTCTTCATCTCATATCCTCCTTGATCAATTGAAATTGTGTTTTATTTCTCAGGTGCCTTATGGGAAC
>CACZOS010000127.1 GCA_902782815.1 uncultured Lachnospiraceae bacterium
ATTTGTGGCATCCATCAGTCCTCCCATACCGGTTTCCACCAGGGCATAGTCCACTTTTTTATCCAGACACCAGGAAAGGGCGATGGCCGTTTCCGCCTCGAACAGGGTGGGTGTCTCCCATCCCCGCTCTTCCATGATCCCTGAGAGGGAACGGAGGCGGTCATAGTAATCCTCCAGCCTCTCCAGGGGAATGTAATCTCCGTCAACCTGGAACCGCTCTTCATAGCATAAAATGGTTGGGGAAATATACTTTCCCACGGAATAGCCGCATTTTCTCAGGATGGACTCAAGGAAGGCAATAGTGGAACCTTTACCGTTGGTCCCGGCTACATGGATGACCTTCAATCCGTTTTCGGGATGTCCCAGAAGATCCAGCAGACGACGCATGGTATCCAGGCCGAAGACGCTTCCCTTTCTGCCCAGTTCCTCGACGGTCTTTTCATATCTGTATTGTTTCATAACGATTCTTCTAAAAATCAGACTTCAAAAATAAGATCACCGTAACTGGGAATAGGCCAGTCTTCCTTCGCCACCAGCATTTCCAGTTTATCCGCCGGTGTACGCAGTTCATTCATGGCTGCAAACACCACGTCATGATAAAATCTGGCCTGGTCTTCTCCATCCGGCATCTTCTCCGCCTGATAGGTAACCTGCTCCAGCTTACCGAGAGCGGAATACATTTTCTTCAGATTTTCCGTGATGTCGGACAGAAGTTTTGTCTGAACAGAGGTATCCAGGTCACAGGCAGTCTTGATCTGGTTTATGGATTCCGCCAGGCTGGTCTGATATTTGATGGTGGCCGGTACGATCTGCTTTTTGGCCATGTCAATCATAGTGAGGGCTTCGATGTTGATGGTCTTGGCGTAGGTCTCATACATGATCTCCACGCGGGAAGACAATTCAGTCTCGGTGAAAACCCCGTGGCGTCCGAATAATCCGATGGCTTTCTGGCTGGTAAATGCCCCGATGGCATCCACCATGCAGCCAATATTCGCGAGACCTCTCCTTTCTGCCTTCTGGGCCCAGGCCTCGGAATAGCCGTCCCCGTTAAAGATGATTCTTTTATGGGTGATGATGGTATCCATGATCAGATCATGCACAGCCGAATTGAAATCTTCCGCTTTCTCCAGGATGTCCGCGAATTCGCCGAGCACATCCGCCACCATGGTATTGATGACAATATTGGGATCAGCGATAGACTGGGTGGAACCCACCATACGGAATTCAAATTTATTGCCGGTGAAGGCAAAGGGGGATGTCCTGTTGCGGTCGGTGGCGTCCATTTCAAAGGTCGGGATGGTATTGACCCCCGAATCAAACTCCTCTCCATGGATAGACCTGGTGGCCTCCCCGGAGTCGATATACTGTTTCACCACATCCTGAAGCTGCTCACCGATAAATACCGATACGATGGCCGGCGGAGCTTCGTTGGCACCGAGACGATGGTCATTGCCCGGCACGGAAGCCGAGGCACGAAGCAGGTCAGAATAGATGTCCACCGCTTTGAGCACGGCAGCCAGAATAAGCAGGAACTGCATATTCTGATGAGGGTTATCTCCCGGATCCAGGAGGTTTTCCCCTTTGTCCGTGGCCATGGACCAGTTGTTGTGTTTTCCCGAACCATTGATGCCGGCGAAGGGTTTCTCATGAAGCAGACAGCGCAGGTCCAGCTCCTCAGCCACCCTCTGGGCAGTCTCCATCACCAGCTGATTATGATCTGTGGCAATATTGTTCTGGCCATAGATGGGAGCCAGTTCGTGCTGGGCGGGAGCCACTTCATTATGCTGGGTTTTGGCGGCGATCCCCAGTTTCCAGAGTTCCTGGTTGAAACGGTCCATAAACTGAAGGATCCTTTCGGGAATGGTCCCGAAATAGTGGTCATCCATCTCCTGACCCTTGGGAGGCATGGCTCCGAATAAAGTCCTGCCGGTAAAGATCAGGTCTTTCCTCTTTAAAAACTTTGCCTTATCTACCAGGAAATACTCCTGTTCCGGTCCGGCATAGGTGATAACATGTTTTACGGATTTCTTTCCAAACAGGTGGACGATCCGCGTAGCCTGGATATCCAGAGCCTGCATGGAACGAAGCAGGGGGGTCTTTTTATCCAGGGCCTCCCCCTTGTAGGAACAGAAGGTGGTGGGAATACAGAGGATAGTGGAATGGGGAGTCTCCTTGATAAATGCCGGAGAAGTGCAATCCCATGCCGTGTAACCCCGGGCCTCAAAGGTGGCACGCAATCCCCCGGAGGGGAAGGATGAGGCATCCGGCTCTCCTTTGACCAGCTCCTTGCCGGAGAAGCGAAGGAGGGTCGTCCCGTCAGTCTGGGGATCAATAAAGGCATCATGTTTCTCAGCGGTTATCCCCGTAAGAGGCTGAAACCAATGGGTATAGTGGGTGGCCCCTTTTTCGATCGCCCACTCTTTCATCTCATGAGCGACGATATCCGCCACTTCCGGATCCAGCTCCGCACCTGCCTCTATGGTTGCTTTCATCTTTATGTAAGCGGCTTTCGGAAGACGTTCCTTCATCACCGCGTCACTGAATACGTTCGAACCGAACATCTCTTTAACGTTTATCTTCATCCTTCCAGTTCCTTTCCCGGTCTTGAGTTAAAGAAGAAAAGGCGTCCGGGAATCAGCTGATCCACGGACGCCATACAGCACATCCGGTCATGTTCCCGCCGGATCAATAAGCCAGTTTCTCTTCAAAATATGCTTTAAGATCTTCAATCTTAATCCTCTCCTGCTCCATGGAATCACGGTCTCTCACCGTAACCGCCCCGTCTTCCAGGGAATCGAAATCATAGGTTACACAGTAAGGCGTACCGATCTCATCCTGCCTGCGGTAACGTTTTCCGATGTTTCCCCTGTCATCATACTCGCAGTTCCAGGTCTTGCAGAGCTCCTGATAGATCTTCTCCGCGCCCTCACCCAGTTTCTTGGACAGAGGAAGGACACCGATCTTCACCGGAGCGATAGCCGGATGGAAATGCATTACCGTACGCACATCACCCTCTTTGATCTCCTCTTCGTCGTAGGCGGCACAGAGGAAGGCAAGGGTGACACGGTCAGCACCAAGAGAAGGCTCAATGACGAAGGGGATGTATTTTCTCTTCTCTTCATCATCAAAATATGCCATATCCTCACCGGACACATTCTGGTGGCAGGTAAGGTCATAATCTGTTCTGTCGGCAATTCCCCAGAGTTCACCCCATCCGAAGGGGAAGAGAAACTCGATATCGGAGGTTGCCTTGGAATAGAAGGATAATTCCTCGGGCTCATGATCCCGGATCCTCATCTCCTCATCTTTGATTCCAAGGGTCTTCAGCCAGTTGACACAGAAATCCTTCCAGTA
>CACZOS010000128.1 GCA_902782815.1 uncultured Lachnospiraceae bacterium
CAAAGGGAAGTACCTTTTCCGCATCCGGTAAAAGGATGTAATCAGGGTTATGCGCTCCTTTTTTTGCAGGGTTGATGAACGGACCTTCCATATGCATGCCCAGTACCTGGGAACCGGAAAAATCAGGAGAATCACTTTCCTCCATAAGTCCGCGGATATGCTCACAGATATTTTCCAGCCTATCCCAGCCGACCGTCAGTGAGGACGGCAGGAAACCGGTTACGCCGTTTTGCAGAAGACAGTGTGCCATCCTGCGAATACTGTCCCGATTGCCATCGGATACATCCATCCCGGCATATCCGTGGACGTGGACGTCTATCAGCCCGGGGGAAACATAGGCACCGTCCGCATCGATCATCTCTTCCGCTTCCATTAATGCCGATTTCTCGTCTGCCAGTCCGATAATCTTTTCATCATATAGCAGTGCTTTACCTTTTACTTCCCGATCCGGAAGCAATATGCGTCCATTCAGAATCGCTTTCATTTTATAATCTTTTCCCCATTTCATACGCCTCTCTCAGATATCTGCTTCGTTTTGTTATAGAAGGAGAGCCGCATCCATATCCTAAGACCATCCCCTGGTCATCAAAGTTGATGTAACGGACAAGAGTTTTATAGTGAGATACCAAAGCTTCAAATGTCCAGTCATCCGCATTCCATGCTACAGTAAGCAGTGCTGACTTCAAATGTCTGCTGTTCAGGCTGCTGTTGTAAGCGCAGAATCTGTCCACCACTGTTTTCAACTGAGCGGTCATGCCATAGTAGTAAAGAGGTGTCGCAAATATGTCCCGCTTCTTCCGCACCTCTCTTAAACTCGCCTGCCAGAAGGCTTGTTGAGCCATTTCTGTTCGGACTTCCCATAAGTATAGTTATCTTCATTTTGTTCACCCACTGTCCTATCTATTGATTTCTTTATTTTTTATTTCGGTTTTCCTCCGGGAATTCATGCACAGCAATGCTCCCTGTGTCCCGCAATAAGTCCAAAATGACAGTATCAGCATGTTCTCCAGAAATATAAGTATCCCTGCCTTATCATAATCAAGAAAGGCAAAGGGAACACGGAAAAACAGATAGCCCGGCATCCCGCTTCTTAAAAATAAAAATAACCCGATTCCTGCAATACAGCAAAAGATCACTGATAAAGCCGTCTTCATTTTTGGTTTAAGTCTCAGCCTTGCAGTCATCACCGGAATATGCATTCCCAGATGCAGCCCCATGAGCACAAATGCCCAGTGAGATATGGACAGATGCATCCTTCTTGCGAAAGAAATCTTCAACATGCCATACAGGAAAGGTACAGCATGGCCGCTCAATGACATACCACAGAGGGCTGTCAGGGCAAAAGTCAAAAGCAATGTCAGGTTTATCACTGTAGTCAGAACCCGGTAAACATTATACGTTTTTCCTGTACGCATAGATGTGAATGTTGCACCATACCATTTTCTGTTTAATATTTGATGGATGATGACCAACAATGTCATACCTATACCGATCCACTCATGTAATACTTCACCGGTTACCTGATAAGCCATCAGACATAACAAAAGGACCGTCATACAGGCATCCACTGTTCTTTTTATCATAATGTTTTGTTTCCCCTGCATCAGACCATCCTCCGTTATCTCCTTACCGCAGGCTCTCTATCCAGGATCTGACATCCTCCTCTGACGCGCCGGCACCAAAACGCTGTCCGTCAAGCCATGTACCGCTTCCCGCATTATCCGCCAGATTGTGTCCGCTCCTGCCTATTCCGCTGCTGCTTGAGGTACAGAAGGGAATCATTGTAATACCATCAAAGCTGTATTTTTCCACAAAGGTGTCCATGATACGGGGTTCTTCTCCCCACCAAATCGGATAACCGATATAAACTGTTTTGTACCCGTCAAGGGATAAAGCATCACTGCTGATCTCAGGCCTTACATCCGGGTCGTTCTGCTCCACGGTCGAACGGCTGTCAGAATCATTCCAGTTAAGATCCGCATCTGAATAGGATTCTGCCGGGATGATCTCATATATATCCGCATCCTCTACAGATGCAATCTTTTCAGCGACACCCCTGGTAGTTCCCGTTGCGGAAAAATATACAACGAGAACATCTCCATGCGCCTGATTATTGTCTGTTTCTTCCGTGTTGTTCTCAGGAGCTTCTTCCGTGTAATTCTCTGCAGCTGCTTCCTGCACACTCTCAGTAGTTTCTGTTTGAGCAGACTCATTTGAAGCGGGGGTTTCCGTATTTCCGCATCCGGCGAGACTGAATGCCAGCAAAAATGCAGCCAGTATTGATATCTTTCTCTTCATAGTCTGTCTTCCTCCATAAAATATGATTTGATGCCTCTTGTATTTTTATAAAAGCTTCAACAGGCATTTATTTGTTATCTCAAATACAGACTGGTAAACATAGTCCACATTTGCCTGATTCATTGCTTCCCTCTGCTTATCCGTTACCGCTGTGTAAGGATATATTCCAAACATGAATGGGAAAAAAACATATATGAACTCCTGAATCTCCTGAACCGATTTCTCCGGGCAGAACTTTGTAAGGATTCTGCATACGCTCCTCATAGATTCCCCGTAAGCTACCTTAAATGAGGTCAGTATTTCAGGTCTGCTGTTAGCCTCCATATCATAATTATTCATGGCAAGAAGTTTTAACAGTTCCTCTCTGTGTGCAATGGATGATGCAAGTTTCTCGGCTACCTGCTTCTTCGTAAGAGTTTCATTGTCCTGAAGGACAGACCCCAGCTCTTCATTCCACCGAACATACTCCCGTTCAAAGAGTGCAAGGAATATCTCCTCTTTTGTCTGGAAGTAGTTATATATAGTCGGTCTGGAAAAAGAAGTTTCCTTTCCGATCTCCTTAAGTGTAATATCTTTAAAACTCATGGTCTGATACAGTTTTTCGCAGGCATTTATAATCTCTTCTTTTCTGGCTGCGGTTCTTTCCGGTGATCCTTTTGGCATATAGAACCTCCTCATACTTTATTCTGACTTCGTGTCAATATAAATTATAATCTTATTCTGACACTGTGTCAAGGTACAAAATGTAAATTATTTATTACAGTAATAAAACAAGGCCTTCCCAAATAGTTAACGAATAAAAATGGGTTGACACCCTGTATTCCATTCCTCTATAGTTATGGAAAGAAAAACCATTTTGGATCATTCCATGATGATACAGAAAGGGAAAGGTTATGAAAAATTTTTTTAAAAAATCATTTCGTTATGCAATGCCGCTGTTCATCGGGCTGGCACTATCCATCATATGTTTTTTCCTGATTTTCAGATTTGACGGAATCAGCAAAAGTATCAGCTCGGTCATCAACATATTGAAACCTTTTATATACGGTGGTGTGATCGCATATCTGCTTAAGACACCATTTAACTGGATTGAAAAAAAGCTTCTTAAACTGATCGGAGAAAAACATAAAGGTCTTGTTAAGGCGCTTTCTTTGATCCTGGTGATGTCGGCTGCCGTGCTGATCATTGTTCTTCTGCTGGTTCTGGTCATCCCGGCTCTCGTTGATAGTATTATTGCCATAGCCGAAGCTATTCCCGGTTTTATGGAAAATCTCGATTTATCTATTTCAAAATACACTGCGAACAATCCGAAATTGGGTAAATATATTGACGATGCGCTGAATACAATTAAAGTAAGCGGACCGGGCTGGCTCAGAAACAATGTTCTGCCCTATCTCACCGGCGCTTTGGGGGGAGTTGTGGGAGCTTTCGGTTCGATCATCGGGCTCCTCTACAACCTCCTGATCGGGATTATTGTCTGCATTTATCTTCTCCTTGGCAAGGACACCTTCAGCCGTCAGGGTAAGATGCTGGTATATTCCGTGTTTAAAAGGGATTCTGCCGAAGTGGTACTGGATGAGATTACCTTCATAGATAAGACCTTTAAAGGCTTTTTCGGCGGAAAGATCCTGGACAGCGCGGTTGTCGGTCTGATTTGCTATTTCTTCTGTATCATAATGCATTTCACCATGGGGATGCATAATGCAACTCTGATCTCTGTGCTTGTGGGTGTGACAAACATTATCCCGTTTTTCGGACCTTACATCGGAGCCATTCCGAGTGCACTGATCATTCTTATAGATAAACCGATCTGCTGTCTGATCTTTATCATCTTCATTATTCTTTTGCAGTTGTTCGACGGAAACGTACTTGGTCCGATGCTGCTCTCAGAAAGTGTAGGGTTGACAGGTTTCTGGGTTCTGTTCTCTATAACGGCTTTCGGAGGATTCTTTGGCATCATCGGTATTATTGTGGGAGTCCCTCTGTTTGCGGTAATCTATGATCTGATCCGCCGATGGGTCATGATGATGTTGAAACGACATAAGATCAGTGAATATCTGCCCGTAGAGCCTCCAACGGAAACACCGGAGACTCAGGAGGTGCAGGAAACACAGTAAAGAACATGAGGCTGTGAAATATGGAGTTACAGAATCTGATCCATATTTCACAGCCTCTTTAGTTTATATTTCTCCAGCCTTTTAATCCGTTCTGCGTTGAAATCAGATCCTGATGGTCAGCACATTCAGGCCCAGGATGTTCTGATATCTGACATCCCCGGCAATCCTGAAGACCATACGGATACCAATGTTTTTTACGATATCGTCTCCTTCAACAAATCCTTGTCTCTCATGGGGATCAAAGGGAACGCAGTCATCCTTAACACGCAGGATCACATCATCATCCTTGTGAACTACCCGTACATCAATGTAATGATGCTTATTGTCTTTGGTAAAACCGTGATCCACCACATTTCCCGCCATTTCCTCCAGGGAAAGACCAGCCAGGTATGCCCTTCTGGAATCGATGCCCCGCTCAAGGCAGAAATTGTGAACCTGCTCGGAAATGAGGACAACTCCTTCTCTGTTTCTGATACTCAGATCCAGACGTTGTTCGGCCGGTACACCGAAGTCCTCAGGAATAACCATAAGTTCTTCCATGTTCCGTGGAAAGCGTTTCTTTTTCAGCCACGCATAACCTATGATCACCAGGGTTGTTACAACCCCATTCAAAACGTTAGCGATATAAACACCATTAATCCCCAAAAAAGGAATCATCAAAGCCGTAAAGCCTGCCACACAGACCACACCGTCCAAAATACTTAAAAGATGTACCAGCCCCTGTTTACCGGATGCCTGCCCATAACAAACAAAATGCATACAGATGATACTCAAAGGCATGCAGAGGGGCAGGATGTGAAAGGCCCGGATCGTCATCATGAAAACAGTTTTGGAAGGATCGTGGAAAAACATTCCGGTGAACGGAAAGGCACAGAGGATGATCCCTGTGGAGATCAGGCACATCAGAGGAACAAACCTCTTGAACATAACCCGCATGACATCTGTCAGAGTCTGCCTGTCCTCCTCTCCTATACTGACACTGATCAGCATGCGGGACACAGCCAGCATGCCTCCCGGAATTGCTGGCAAAAAAGCTGGATACGATACCGTTCACTGCCCCCACCATGGCCAGAAGAATCTGGATCGGCAGCAGCCGGAACATGAGCTTCGTAACCATTTTTGCGTTTGCTTTCTGATTCATACTTAACCCCCTGCCTGTTACGGACAGATTTCTCCCAATCTGTAGGTTGTTGATTTTTATACCGCTATTATAAACCCGGGTTCCGGATTAGTATACATAAAAAGAACCATCATGGTTTAAAATAAACCATGATGGTTATCTGATCAGCTCTTATCCCAAAGGGTTGTAATCTTCATCAGCAACAGCCTCCACTATTCTTCCGATACCACAAGCTTCACTCGCCCCGGCATCTGATTTATCAATTTCAGATCATCTTCCAAAATATGTCCGATAATCATCATATTCCTATACTCTTTTGAAAATTCTTCACCGCCATAGAGCAGGGCAAACCATCCTCCGCCCAGGCTGATATCCCCGTTATTCCATCCGATTTGTGTCTCCAAAGGATCATATAATCCATTCGCCGCATTGCAGCAATAGTCCATCCCTGAATCATATCCGCTGCATGAGAAGGGCAGCCTCCTTTCAAAATCCTTTGCCGCCAGCGTGTCATTCAGCCTTGCACGAATCCTCACGATCCCGTCCGTGATGATGATGTTCCGCATACTTATATTTCCTCGACCGCATAGACTTCTTTGGCAAGATTAAATACGCTCCACCCGAATGGCCAGCCACAATAGAATGCCGTATGTGTAATGATTGCTGCCATCTCCTTCTGCGTCACACCATGATTCTTTGCATTGGTAAGATGGTACTTCAGGGAACTGTCCGTCACGCCTTGCGACATAAGGGAGACCACAGTAATAATGCATCTGGTCTTCAGATCAATATCTTCATTGTTCCAGTTCTCACCAAACAAGATATCATCATTAAAATGAGCGAAATCCGGTGCAAAATTCCCTAATGCATCCCTGCCTGCCGTCTGAACGATTTTTTCAGCCATAACTGCCTCCTGTAAATAAATATCCACGTGTTGATTTTTCTACTTGAGGACAGTATAATATCATCAAACTCAGATTACCATTTCCACAATCTCAATTATGGCGATTACGCCACACTTTTTGAAATGTGGACATTTAGGGAGTGATGCTATGCCCATAAAAAGAAAGACAGACCTTCGCGTCCTGAAAACAAAAAATGCGATCAAAGAGACCTTCAAGGAAATGGTCTGCGAGATGGATGCATCTGAAATCACCATCAAAGAACTGACCGATCGTGCCATGATCCACAGAAAGACCTTCTACTTACACTATACATGTATCGAAGCTTTATATGAAGATATGCTCTCAGAACTGTCTGATCAATACTATGAAGCAATCGACCAGGTACCTGCTGATGCGCCATTCACTGAAGTGAACCGTGTGTTCTTTACCTTTATGGCTGATCAGGAGCCCTACATGGAAAAGATCGTCTGCTCGGCAAGTTACCGTGAGTTTGCCGACAAATTCTTTATGTCCATGCTCCGGCACAATCGCGGACGCCACAATCCATACGCAGCTTTTTCCCCCGAAGAGCAGAATATCATCAACACTTTTCTTAGCCTGACCAGTTCTAATATATACCGTCAATGGGTCGCTGATGAAAAAAAGATCCCTCTGGATTCTCTGATTGAATTATCCGGAAAACTATTCTTAAACGGTATTTCCTCTATCGTCTAAGCAGAAAAAGAGGCAGAGATAGATTGAATCTTCACCCAAATTCACTGACTGAATCCGGATTCCTTGACTTTCTCTGATAAAAACTTTATAATCCAATTATTACAAATGTAGGAGGATTGTTGTTTTGCCTAACCTGCCCCAAATATCCGAAGCTGAATTCGAAGTGATGAAGATTGTCTGGAAAAACGCACCTGTCAGTACCAATGATATTACGGACACACTCACAAGCCGGACGAAATGGAGCCCGAAAACTGTTCAGACCTTGATAAAGCGTCTTGTAGATAAAGGGGCCCTGTCATATGTAAAACAGGGAAGATTGTATGTATACACCCCGCTG
>CACZOS010000129.1 GCA_902782815.1 uncultured Lachnospiraceae bacterium
CAGAGAGTGGGCCTCAGGCTTGCCCTGATCGGTTCCATAAAAGATGAGATTCTCAATACCACGGAGATGGCCATGGAATTTCTTCTCTTTCTCGGCAATGCCTATCCCGATCTGCTGAAAGAACGTTATGATATTGATGATCCCGCTCTGAAAGCGGAGATGATGCTGGAGAAGATCGGAGACCTGAGGGGTTGCCTGAAGAAGGGAAATCAGGTGGATGTGGATAAGGCGGCACTTCTGGTGCTGGAGGATTTCCGTTCCGCCAAACTCGGCAGGATTTCACTGGAGAAGCCCGGGGAAGAGGAGGACTGAACAATGGCAAAAGAGACGAAAAAAACAGAAGAAGTCCGGGATGAGAACAGAAGCATGGGAAGAGAGATTCTTGAACTGGTGATCTATGTTGCCTTTGTTGCTCTCTTTGTCTTTCTGATCCTTCATTTCGTCGGACAGAGAACCGTGGTGAACGGGGATTCCATGGACGATACGTTAAAAGACGGGCAAAGTCTCATTATGGATAAGATTTCCTATCGTTTCCATGATCCGGAAAGATTTGATATTGTTATTTTCCCCGGACCGGAGGAAGCGGGGCTGGGGGAGAAAGCCTACTTTATCAAGAGGGTGATCGGTCTGCCCGGCGAGTCGGTCCAGATTAATGACGGAAAAGTATATATCGACGGAGAGGAACTGAAAGAGGATACCTACGGTATCACGGATTATATAGAATATGCGGGAATAGCTGAAGAATCCATAACCCTTGAGGAAGACGAATATTTTTGTCTGGGGGACAACCGACCGGTGAGCTTTGACAGCCGGTATAAGGAAGTTGGCCCTGTAACCAAAGGTGAGATCGTGGGTAAGGTCTGGATTCGTATCTGGCCATTCAGTAAGTTCGGGCCGGTGGATTGATCCGGCTGTACTGTATCCGGTCAAGGAGGGAGAATACCGATGAAGGGAAAAACCGTCGGCGAGATAAACGAAGAATTCAGGAATCTTCCTCCGGAAGAATTGCCCGAATATCTTAAACGGTATGAGGAGGATGAAAGGGCAGGGGTAAAAAGGCTTCTGGCTGCCCAGAAAAAGCGGCTGGACCGGTATCATGAAGAAATGGACCGGGTGGAAAAGATGTGTTTTTACGAGAAAAAGTATGCTTCCTGCTCCATGATCTGCGGGATCGATGAGGTGGGGAGAGGTCCCCTTGCCGGGCCGGTGGTGGCAGGTGCGGTCATCCTTCCCCGGAATTGCCGCATTCCTTATATCAATGATTCCAAAAAATTGTCTGCCTCCAGGAGAGAAGAACTGTACGAAGTCATTCTCCGGGAAGCGGTAAGCGTGGGGATCGGTATGGCTAACCATGAACGGATAGATCAGATCAATATCCTCCAGGCTACCTATGAGGCCATGCGGGATGCTCTGGGGCATCTTAAGTCCGCACCGGATCTGCTGCTGAATGACGCTGTTACCATCCCTCAGGTGGATATTCCCCAGGTTCCCATTATAAAGGGGGATGCAAAAAGTATTTCCATAGCTGCCGCGAGCATAGTGGCCAAGGTCTTCCGGGACCGGATGATGGTGGAATATGATTCCCTCTATCCCGGATATGGCTTTGCCTCCAACAAGGGTTATGGATCAAAGGATCATATTGAAGCCCTCCGCCGCCTGGGACCAAGCCCCATCCACCGGAAAAGCTTTATCCGGAATCTTCTGGAGATGGATTAGGCAGCACCTGCTGCGGAGATGAAAAATGAAATAGCAAGGAGATTTTTTTGAAAGATACACGAAAAAAGTCAGGTACTTTGGCGGAAACCGTTGCAGCGGCTTACCTGACTGATAAGGGTGTGCGTATTTTACAAAGGAATTTTCGTTGTCGATTTGGTGAGATAGATCTGATCGGCTGGGATGGAACAGTCTACCTGATCGTTGAAGTGAAATTCCGGAGTTCAGCCGGTCAGGGAGAACCGGCCGAAGCGGTGGATTTTCGTAAACAGCACAGGATCTGTCTTGCCTTTGATTATTTTCGAATGAAAGAACATCTGGATGATTATGTTCCGGTCCGGTTTGATGTCATCGAGATTGACCGGTACCAAAGATGCCATTGGATCAGGAATGCCTTTGAATACCATGGGCTTTGAATCATCGGGGATACAGAAAAGTTTGCATACAGAGGACAGACAGATGAAAAGGCACGATCATGAAATCGTGGAGATTATGCCCGGGAGTATAGCCGAGGAATGCGGATTGATGCCCGGGGACTGCATTGTCTCCATCAATGACTGTCAGATACAGGATATTTTTGATTATCAATACTATATCGAGGAATCCTTCCTGGACCTACTTATCCGGACAGCGGACGGGGAGGAATATCATCTGGAGATTGAGAAAGAGGAGGACGAAGACCTGGGAATCCTGTTCAGAGAATCCCTTATGGACCAGTATCATTCCTGTACCAATAAATGCATCTTCTGCTTTATTGACCAGATGCCTCCCGGCATGCGGGAAACCCTCTATTTTAAAGATGACGATTCCCGTCTTTCCTTTCTTCAGGGGAATTATATCACTCTGACCAACATGAGTTATGAGGATATTGACCGCATCATCCGTTATCATCTGGCTCCCATCAACATCTCCGTCCATACCACAAATCCGGACCTGCGCCGCAGGATGCTGCATAACCGTTTCGCCGGGGATATCCTGGAGAAGATCGCTCTCTTTGCCCGGGCAGGCATTGAAATGAATTCCCAGATCGTGCTCTGCCGGGGGATAAATGACGGGGAGGAACTGGACAGGAGTATCCGCCAGCTGGCGGAATTCTATCCTTCCATGGCCAGTCTGTCTGTGGTCCCTGTGGGCATCACAAAATACAGGGAAGGTCTGGAACCCCTTGATTCCTTTGACCGGGATTCTGCCCGGCAGGTGATCACCCAGATCCGGAGATGGCAGGATCATCTGAAAAAGAAGCTGGGGAGCAATTTTGTCCACGCGTCTGATGAATGGTTTATCATGGCGGGAGAGGAGATTCCCCCGGCAGATTATTATGAGGGTTTCGGCCAGCTGGAAAACGGGGTCGGCATGATCCGCCTGTTGATAGATGAAGTCAGGGAAAGTCTGGACAGTCTGGAAGGAGACGGGAGGAAAAGGGAAATCGCTGTTGCCACCGCCTGCCTTGCCTACCCCACCATCTGCAGGCTGGCAGAGGAGATCAGGGAAAAGTTTCCGGGTCTCATCATCCATGTATATTGTATCCGGAATGATTTTTTCGGTGAAAAGATCACTGTGTCCGGTCTGCTGACCGGCGGAGATATCCTGCGCCAGCTTGAGGGGAGACAGATCGGGGAATGTCTTTATCTTCCCTGCAATGTCCTGAAGGCGGACGAGAACGTCTTTCTGGATGATATCAGCCTGGAAGAAATGGCTCGCGCTTTACAAAAACCGGTTGTTATCATACAATCAGATGGAGAGGATTTTGTGAGAAAAATTACGGGAGAGCCTCTGCAGGGCGAAGAAGATGACCTTTGCAGCATGGCCTGAGATGCCCTTATGACAGAAATGGAGGATAGAATGAGTAAACCGGTAGTCGCCGTGGTCGGTAGGCCCAATGTGGGTAAATCCACTTTATTTAATGCCCTTGCGGGCAGCAGGATTTCCATTGTGGAGGATACGCCCGGTGTGACAAGAGACAGGATCTATGCGGATGTCTCCTGGCTGAATTATCAGTTCACCCTGATCGATACAGGCGGGATCGAGCCGGAAACGGATGATCTCATATTATCGCGTATGCGTGAGCAGGCGCAGACTGCCATCATGACAGCAGATGTGATCCTGTTCCTGACGGATGTCCGTCAGGGCCTGGTGGACGCGGACTATAAAGTGGCGGATATGCTTCGCCGGTCCGGAAAGCCCATAATCCTTGTGGTGAACAAGGTGGACAGTTTTGAAAAATTCATGCCCGACGTCTACGAGTTTTATAATCTGGGACTGGGGGATCCGGTGCCCATCTCAGCGGCTGGACGGCTGGGTCTGGGGGATATGCTGGATATCGTGGTGGAGTATTTTGACCCGGAATCCATGAACCAGGAAGAGGATGACCGTCCCAAGATCGCGGTGATCGGGCGGCCTAACGCAGGCAAATCTTCCATCATCAACCGCCTGCTGGGGGAGGAGAGAGTGATCGTTTCTCCCATAGCAGGAACAACCCGTGATGCCATTGATACCACGGTTACCCGGAACGGCCAGGAATATGTTTTCATCGATACCGCCGGTCTTAGGAGAAAGAGCAAGATCAAAGAGGAACTGGAGCGGTACAGTATCATTCGTACCGTCACGGCGGTGGAGAGGTGCGATGTCGCCGTCCTGGTGATCGATGCCGTGGAAGGAGTTACGGAGCAGGATGCCAAGATTGCCGGAATAGCCCACGAACGGGGGAAGGGCGTGATCATCGCGGTAAATAAATGGGATCTTCTGGAGAAGGAGACCAACACCATGCGGGATTTTGAGAAGACGGTCAGAAACCGGCTTTCCTACATGCCCTACGCGGAGATGATCTTTATCTCGGCCTTGACGGGACAGCGTCTTCCCAGGCTTTTTGACCTCATCGACACAGTGATCGAGAACAGGGCTCTCCGTATCCAGACCGGGGTTCTCAATGAGATCCTCACCGAGTCCATGGCGATGAAACAGCCCCCTTCCGACAAGGGAAAGAGGCTTCGTATTTACTATATAACCCAGGTTTCCGTGAAACCGCCGACCTTTGTCATGTTCATCAATAACAAGGAACTGACTCATTTTTCATACACCCGTTACCTGGAGAACCAGATCCGTAATACCTTTGGTTTCCGCGGGACTCCCATAAGGTTTATCTACAGGGAGAGAAAGGAGAAATAGCATGAATCATATCGTCTTTTATGTGATCATTGTGGTGATCGGATATTTTTGTGGATGTTTTCAGACAGGATATTTTGTGGGGAAACTGAACGGAATAGATATCCGTGACTATGGAAGCGGTAATGCGGGAGCCACCAATGTGCTTCGTGTCCTGGGAAAGAGATGGGCACTGACCACGTTTCTTGGAGATGCCCTGAAAGGCTTTGGCCCGGCGATGATCCTCAAATGCCTTGTCTGCCCGGGAATGCCCGGGGTCAATTCCCAGCTTGCCCAGCTGCTCATCGGTTTCGGGGCGGTAATGGGCCATGACTATCCTTTCTTCCTTAAGTTTAAAGGCGGGAAGGGGGTATCCACATCCATCGCGGTCATGACTGCCTTCGACTGGAGGATGGGTCTTGCCAGCCTGATCATCTTCGGTATCGTCCTGGGACTTACCCGCTATGTCTCCCTGGGATCCTGCCTGCTGAGCATAGGCTTTATCGTGGAGATGCTGATCCTTCATCCCGGAAGGCCTGAACTTCTGGTGATGGCTGTCCTCTTTACCTTTTTTATCGTCTACCGGCATCACGCCAACATCAAACGTCTTATGTCGGGAACCGAAAGTAAGATCGGCCAGAAGGTGGAAGTGAAGAAATGAATTAAAAAACCAGGAGGAGAAGATGAATGAAACATCTTCTCCTCCTTTTTTATCCCTTAGAATATGCGCTATTCTTCCGTCTGCAGATCCTCCCAGATTTCATAAAGGTCAAGAAGGACTTTCTCTTTTTCCTCCATCTGCCCGGCCAGATCTGTCAGTTTCTCCGCGTCGGTTCCGTTTTCCGGCAGATTGATCTCCTCCTGCAGAGCCTCTATTTCCTCCTCCAGACGGCTGATCTCCGCTTCGGTCTTTTTCAAGTCATTCTCCCTCTTTCGGATTCTTGCCGCTTCCTCCCGGGACTTAAGCCAGTCTTCCTTGGATGAGGAAACTTCTTTTTCCCCCTCTCCGGAGCTTCCGGCGGTGAGATCGTCACTGTCTGTCTGGATGATCCCCGCTTCCTTCTGGGCCAGGTAGTAATTATAGTTTCCCCGGTAATTAGCGATTCCGGCAGGGGACAGATCCAGGATCCTGGTTGCCGTCTGATTGATGAAATAACGGTCATGGGAAACATAGAGGACTGTTCCTTCATAAGCGTTGATGGCTTCCTCAAGGATCTCTCTTGAAGAGATATCCAGATGGTTGGTGGGCTCGTCCAGGATGAGGAAATTCGCGTTGGACAACATCAGTTTGGCCAGGGATACCCGGCCTTTTTCTCCTCCGCTTAAGGTGCCGATCAACTGAAAAACATCATCTCCGGTGAAGAGGAAGGCAGCAAGAACATTTCTTATCCTTGTATTGGTGAGTTTGGGATAGGCATCGGAAATCTCCTCGAAAATGGTCTTCTCATCATGGAGCACATGCTGCTCCTGATCATAATACCCGATGGAGACTTTGGCCCCGTAAGCTATCCTCCCCTTATCTCCCCGGAGATGGCGGTTGATGATCTTCAGCAAAGTGGTCTTGCCTGTACCGTTGGCTCCGATGATGCCTACGACTTCCCCCCGCTTTATCTCCATGTCAAGATTGGAAAAAAGATGTTTTTCTCCGAAGGACTTCGTCAGTCCCTCGATGGTGAGGACATCGTTTCCGCTGATGACCTCTGGCTCAAGGCGGATCTTCATCTTCTGATCGTAGAGAAGGGGTTTTTCCACCCGGTCCATCTTCTGAAGCATCTTTTCCCTGCTCTCAGCCCGTTTGATGGATTTTTCCCGGTTATAGGACTTTAATCTGGCGATGACCTCTTCCTGATGGGCGATCTCCTGCTGCTGGTTCAGATAAAGCTTAAGCCGGGCATCCCGCTGAGCCTTCTTCTTCTCCGCATATTGGGTATAATTACCGGTAAATACATTACTTACGCCCTGTTCGATCTCGATTACCTTGGACACCACTTTATCCAGAAAATAACGGTCGTGGGAGATGATCAGCACCGCTCCCCGGTAGTTGGATAAAAAACCTTCCAGCCAGCGGATGGCATCCATATCCAGATGGTTTGTAGGCTCATCCAGCAGAATGAGCTCGGGCCTGACCAGAAGGATCCTGCTCAAGGCTACTCGGGTCTTCTGTCCTCCGGAAAGGGTGAAGATGGGCGTGTTGAATTCCTCCTCGGAAAAACCCAGACCCTTGAGGACGCCGACAATTTCGCTTTTCCAGGCATAGCCGTTGGATTTTTCAAAACGATCGGTAAGCCGGGCATAGGCTTCCATGGAGGAGGTCAGTTCTTCCCCTTTCTGCCGACTGATGGCCTTCTCCAGGGATCGGATCTGGTTCTCCATCTCTATAATATCTTTCTTTGCGTCCAGCATCTCTTCATAAATGGTTCTTCTGGAACGTACATCGATGACCTGGGACAGATAGGACCAGCTGGTGTCTTTTTGAAAGACCACCTTACCCGAATCGGGCTCTGTCTTCCCGGTGATTATGTTGAAGAGAGTAGTCTTTCCGGCACCGTTTATACCGATGACCGCAGCTTTTTCTCCTTCATTGATCAAAAAATTAATATCCTTTAATACATCTTTCCCGCCGAATGATTTTGTGATTTTCTGACAAGACAGTATCATAACAAACCTCCAAATCCGGTCTGATTCCATGGGAATCTTCCCAAGGATACCACACCTGCGTATTTTATCATAAGTGGAGAGGGAAGTAAATGAGGCAATGGAAAGTGGCGGGTCCGGCTATGCCGGAAAAATGTGAAATGTTTGACAGTGGAATATTTATTCTGTATAATATATTGCGTAATATAATAATAAATAGACTGCAGGAGGGTCGTAAGGTCAGCCTGTCAGCAAGGAAGGTATACATGACAGAACAGAACAATGCTAAGACAGAAGAAGGCAAGATTATCTCTCCGGTTGTTATTAAGAGACTCCCGAGATATTACCGGTATCTGAGCGAACTCCTGAAAAATGACGTTGTCCGCATCTCCTCCAAGGAACTGAGCAGGAAGATGAACGTAACCGCTTCACAGATCCGTCAGGATTTGAATAATTTCGGTGGTTTCGGTCAGCAGGGATACGGTTATAATGTGGAGTATCTCTACAATGAGATCGGTAAGATTCTGGGGCTTGACCGCACCAATAATGTCATCATCATCGGGGCCGGTAATCTGGGCCAGGCTCTGGCTAACAATCAGGAGTTTGACAGCAACGGATTCAGGATCATCGGCCTGTTTGACGTGAATCCCCGCCTGGTGGGGATGACCGTAAGAGGAGTTGAGGTCTATGATATTGACAGCCTGGAATCATTTCTGGAAGACCACGAAGTGATGATCGCCGCCCTGACTCTGCCCGGATCAAAGGCCATGAAGGTGGCGAATGAGCTGGCAGACCTGGGGATCAAGGCTTTCTGGAATTTCGCGCCGGTGGATCTTGATCTTTCGGATGATGTGATCGTGGAGAATGTCCATCTGGCGGAAAGCATCATGACTTTATCTTATCGGATCCATTCAAAATCATAGGATGCAGAATAAAGCGTAAACTTAAGGCTGTGGATTATGGGGTGAGGGCTCTGTTTCCACAGCTTTTTTCATCAGCAGATGGGAGAAGAACAAATGAAACTGATCGCTTCCGGAAAAGAGATGCAGCGGATCGATGCCTATACTATTCAGGAGATCGGAATCCCCGGCCTGGTGCTTATGGAGAAGGCTGCTTTAGCCATGGAAGAGGAGCTTATCGTCCGTTTTGCCCATAAACCCTCCACCCTCATCGTGGTGGAGAGAGGAAATAATGGCGGAGACGGACTGGCCCTGGGACGTCTCCTTTATGAACGGGGCTTTCCGGTTACTATTTATGAGATCGGCAGAGTTGACAGACCAAGCCGGTCCTACCAGACCCAGTATCAGATTCTCCGTAATCTGGGGATCCCGGTAAAGGACAGCCTTCCCAGGGAGAAACATGAGCTGATCGTTGACGGGATATTCGGCGTGGGCCTTTCCAGAGAAGTGGAGGGTATCCATGCAGAGGTGATCCGTGAACTGAATTCCCGGGCTGCCTTTCGTATCGCCATAGATGTGCCCTCAGGTGTGGACGCGGGTACGGGAAGGATTCTCGGAACTGCCTTCCGGGCGGATCTCACCATCACCTTCGGCCTCCTGAAGACAGGTCTTTTACTCTATCCCGGAGCTTCCTGCTGCGGCAGTGTGGTGGTGAAAGATATCGGATTTCCGGCTAAGGCCGTCAGAGAGATCAGTCCCTCCGCTTTCACCTATGAACTGTCTGATCTGAGCCGTCTTCCCCAAAGAAAGGCATGGTCCAACAAGGGGACATATGGTAAAGTATTGATGGTGGCCGGAAGCAGAAATATGGCAGGAGCAGCCGCTTTGTGCAGCGAGGCGGCCTACCGCAGCGGCAGCGGCCTGGTAAGGATATTTACGCCGGAAGTAAACCGGGTCATTCTTCAGAACCAGGTACCCGAGGCAATCCTGACCACCTATCAGGGAGAAGAGGAGGCCCTTAAGGAACTGAGAGAGGCCTTGTCCTGGGCTTCGGTCATCGGATTCGGGTGTGGTCTGGGTCAGAATTCCCTGACGGAAAAGATGCTCAGACTGATCGCGGATGAGGGGACAGCTCCCCTGGTACTGGATGCGGATGGTCTTAATGTTCTTGCCCGGATGAAGCAGGAGGATCCGGATGGTGCCGGGAAGCTGATGAATTATCAGCATGGGATCATTTTAACACCCCATCTGGCGGAAATGTCACGGCTCAGCGGCAGAACTCTGGAGGAGGTCAGGGGATCCCTCTTGGAGACTGCACAGGCCATGGCGGATGATAAGCATATCGTTGTTTTGAAGGATGCCC
>CACZOS010000130.1 GCA_902782815.1 uncultured Lachnospiraceae bacterium
CATAAAGCAGCAGCGTCTTCCCGGTTCCGGCGCTGCCTTCGATTCCAAAGACTTTATCCCCGTTTTTCCCAATCTGATTCAGAATGCTTTCCTCTATCTCCTGCTGCTGCTGGGTAAGAAAATACTGCCCCTTTAAAAACTGTTCCGGAGTGTTCAGGGGGGAGATCAGGAACTGTTTGGGCTCAAAAATCCTCTCAATCCCCTCTCTGATAAAGCCATCAAACTCTCCCAGACAGGAGATGATCTCACGGATTCCGCATTTCCTGCATTGATCATCTTTTAATACATAGCATTCCCTGGTGGAACTGATGAAAGTGAATGAACGGATATCCTCCGCAATATGGCTCAGATAATAGCGGTTCTGCCTGAGCTGTTTCAGGATATCCTTCTCCTCCACCGGTTCGCTTTTCAGCTCAATGTTCAGCACATATCTTTCCGGATCGATCTTCAGAAGATCGAATTCCTTGCTGATCTGCCTGATGCTGAAGGAAAAGAAAAAGCCTTCCATCAGCTCAATGGGGACATGATTGGCCAGCAGTTCATCCACCAGGCTCCTGATCGTCTCATATTCATGGGTCCTGACATTGATTTTGTGGTCTCTCGCCGAGAGCATGTTCAGATATTCAGTTGCATAGGATGAAGGTATCCTGGTATAGGAAAATAAATTGATCGATCTCATGGAATAATTATACATGATATACTTCGAAAAAGACATAGAGTATGCTATGCTTAATCTGAAAAAAACCTGCGTTTCCATCAGGAAAAGCATAAGAAAGGATCGAAACAAGACAGATGATTACCAGCTTATCCGTATCCCGGACAAAGGAAATGATGTGTGAAGTATGTGATGCGGTGATCCGGGAAAAACAACGGCTCACCCTTCTGGACAGTCCAATCGGCGACGGGGACCACGGTATAGGAATGAGCCGGGGAATGACGAAGGCAAAAACCGAACTGGAGAAAACAGATTCATTTCTCTATATCGAAGATATCTTTTTTCGTATGGGAAGGACCATGATCGGAATCATGGGCGGTTCATCCGGTGTGGTCTTCGGGACCATGTTTATGGGGGCAGCTTCCGGAGAGGAAAAAAGCCCGGAACTGACTGCGGAGAGCTTTGCCGTTATGATGCGTAAATCTCTGGAGAAGGTCAAGGAAAGAGGGCGGTCCAAACAGGGGGAAAAAACCATGGTGGATGCCCTGGAACCTGCCGTCCTTGCCATGGAAGCTTCCTCTTCAAAGGATCTGCCCCGGCTCATGGGTATCGCTGCTGATGCAGCGGAAAAAGGGGCAGAGGCAACCCGGGACATGATCGCCAGACACGGTCATGCAAACACTCTGGGAGAACGGGCGCTTGGGCACCCTGATCCGGGGGCGGTAACCGTCACGATCATATTCCGGGCTATGGAAAATTATCTTCTTTGTATGGATTCTTCCCTGGAACTGCCTTAAATCCCTTTATACTCCAGACACAGCATGGTCAGATCGTCAAACTGTTCTTCATTTTCCACAAAATCGTCCACTGCACGCCGGACATTTTCAAGAAGTTCCATGGGAGAGGCCCCGGCATCCTCATTCAGGGCTGCGGTCATTCTCCCGATACCAAACATTTCCTGGCCGGCATTTATGGCTTCAGGAACTCCGTCAGTATAGACAAAGAGTTTATCACCGGGTCTTAACAGGATCTCATATTCCTTATATCTTGCCCGGTCCACAGCTCCGATAACCAGACCGTGTTTATCTTTATACATTTCAAAGGGTTCCTGCCCGGATTTGAGCATGGGGTATTCATGACCGGCATTGGCCGCGGTAAGTCTGCCGGTGGAGATCTCCAGTATGCCGATCCAGACAGTGATAAACATATTCATGGGATTATTCGAGCATATTGCCTCATTGGTCTTATTTAGGATCTCCGCGGCAGATCTCCCCAGCATGGCACAGCTCTGCAGGATGACCTTGGATACCATCATAAAGAGTGATGCCGGAATCCCTTTTCCGCTCACATCTGCGATTACAAGACAAAGATGATCTTCATCGATCATAAAATAATCGTAGAAGTCTCCTCCCACCTCCCGGGCGGGATCCATGGAAGCGTAGACATCAAATTCAGTCCTGTCAGGGAAGGGAGGGAACAAGTGAGGAAGCATACTTTTCTGGATCCGGTTGGCCATTCTCAATTCCGTGTTGATCCGTTCCTTCTCCGCCGTGATCCTTGTGATCCGTTCCTCATGCTGTGTCAGTTCGGACTCCATATCCGCCATGACCCTGGCCAGATTTTCTATCTCCAGGCCGGACTGATCACCCAGATTATCAAAGTGGCTTCTTTCTACCCCCTCTTTTTTGTCCTCCACATAAGCAGCGGCGGCCCGGGCTATATTGTTAATGGGCTCCGCCACCATTTTGTTCATCTGCCGGGATACCAGCCAGGCGATCAGCACAGTGGCAGACAGAAGTGCCAGACTGATCTTAACGGCATAGTCGATCAGGTCTTTCATAACATTTTCCAACGTCACGTCAACCAGAACAAACTCGCAGATTTCTCCTTTCTCATCCATGATGGGATATCCGGCGGTACACATCCATCCATACTTTTCCGTATCGCTGATATCATAGAGCATACCTTCTCCATCCCAGTCCAGAAATTTCCGGCATTCCCTTTCCGAAACCTTTTCCCATTCTCCGGGCATCAACCGTGTTTCCTCATCCCTGTCAGGATCAACGATATAGACAAGGGTATTGCTATCCCTGTCAAACATGCCAAGATAAACGTCATCAACCCCGATGATGAACCCCTGAAGCATGTGGTATAAAACGTCGTATTCCCCACCTTTTTTCAAAACGGTATCGATGGAGGAAAAATGGTCGAGATAGTCTTCTGCTTCCCTCTCCTCCTGAGTCAGGGACCGATAGATATCCATGACCTGTTTGGACAGATTAACGGAATCAGCCGCTCTGGTGGCTGCAACCCGTGCCTGACTGGCAGTCTCAAATGAACGATGGACATATTGTCTTATGATACCGGATCCATAGACAGACAAACCGATAAACAATGCGATGAGGGCGAATATAAAGCTGTTTACTATGGTAGTCTTTACGGTTCTTTCCGTTAATGACTTTTTTTTCATCTTTTATTCATACAGCTCCTTTCTCATCAGCACCAGTTCCTGCCATCCCGTCTCACGGGAACGAAAGCCTCTGGGATTTCTGCCGTATTCGGTAAATCCTTCACTTTCATAGAGGGCAACAGCGGTTTTATTCTCCGCGGTCACATCCAGTTCAAGCTGGGCATATCCGGCGGTTTTCGCACACTCTATGCAGGCTCTGGTCATAGCACGTCCGATACCGAGGCCCCAGTAGTCCCTGTCTATACTGATGCCGAAGAGGGCCCGGTGCCTGATTTTTTCCTGGCCGCCCATTTTGTCAATTCCGGCAAGCCCCACGACCGTACCGTCTATCTCCGCGAGAATCTCGATCTCGTCTCCGCTTTCCGTCTTTTCTTTAAGGTACCTGGCTTCCTCAAGGGCAGTCATTTTATTTTCATCGGGATAAGTGAGCAGATAATCTGTCTGCTCATGGGTAAGGATAAACGTTTTCAGGGCAGCCTCACCGTCAGCTTCCACGCCGTTCCTTAAAATACATTCTCTTCCGTCCTTCAGAGTGATCACTTTCCGATATTTCATGATGATCCGCTTCCTTTTCAGAACCTAAATATTCACAATACACATTTCTTCTATCCATTCCCTGCGTTTGATGACTGACAGCCAGGCATCCGGTATGGCATCGTATCCATAGTAGAGCCCTGCCAGCCCTCCTGCCACCGCACCGACGGTGTCAGTATCCTCGCCGAGATTCACCCCTTTAAGAAGTGCCTGTTCAAGGCTGTCCGTGGTGATCAGAGACCAGACAGCCGCCTCGAGGGTATCCACCACATATCCGCTGCTCTTAATCCGATCAGACTGAAGCTGTCCGAAAGTGTCCAGGTCCCGGAGCCGGTCATAATAATGCAGATTCTCTTTGTCCGCCAGAAATGATTCATAGAAGGCAAAACCTGCTTTCAATCCGGACCGGAGCCTGTCCTGCAGGGTTCCGCTGCTGCGCAGGATTTCACGGACCAAGAAAAAGTATAAACCACAGGCGATATTGGCCCGGATATGGGCATGGGTCAGTCCTCCCAGATCATGAAGTGCCACGATCGCGTCGGTCTCAGTGATCTTTCCTGTTTCCAGCATCTCACTGAGATAAATACATGCCGGAATGATCCTCATCAGACTGCCGTTCCCGTTATTCTTCTCGTCATCACTCCCGCATTTTTTCACATTTCTTTTACTGTTATAACGTTCAATGGCCTTCCTGGTCCCCCATCCGATGTCAAAGGATCTGCCGTATGGGGTAAATTCCCCGTCATAGAGCCAGCTCATGAAGTTTTCCATGATGTCATTCAGATCGATCTCTCCCATACGCCGGATGCTTTCCAGGGTTGCCAGGGTGAGGCTGCTGTCATCGGTCCATGATCCTTCAGGAAGCTTAAAGGTACCGTATCCCCGCATTCCCGTAACCGGATGCTCAGCCACTGCTTTTCGGGATTCAAACTGTACAGGACAGCCCAGGGCATCCCCGACGACCACCCCCATTGTCCCATCCAGCCAGACATTTGATTTTTTTTCGTAAATTATCTGGTTTTTATCATTCATCAAAGACAGATCTCCTTTCCCGCTGTGTAACCCGTCCGGTGCCTGCATGAACTCATCCATGAAATTTCCGACATTCTCTTTGAACACCATCATCATCTCATTGGTCAGACTCAGATTATTGGGCTGCAGCACAATATTCTCTCTCTTTACCCACTGGGCGTATTTCAGTTCATTTTCGTCCATATGGATCTCCGCGTCGCCGTCCGCTTCGCAGAAAAAGCCCATAAGGATATCCTGGGCCATTCCCCAGGGCTGTGATTTGTAGTAGCGGATATTTTTAACCTTCAGGCCGGCTTCCTCCATGACTTCACGTTTCACCGTCTCCTCCACAGTCTCCCCGATCTCCGTAAAACCGGCGATCAGGGCATTGTGTGCGTAACCGCTGCGATATCTGGTCACCAGGAGGCTGTCATCCTTCATCACCCCGACAATGACTGCCGGATTGATGCGTGGATAGACCCGGTTCCCGCACTCGGGGCATCTCAGTGCCCGCTCTTTTTCATCGTGCACCAGCCTGCTTCCGCACCGGCCGCAGAACCGGTTGTCCGCATACCACTCCCATAAATGATAGGCGGTAAAAACCGCGTACACTTCCTTACCGGAACAGTAGTCACGAACCTCCCTGATGGTCAGATATTCAAATCCTTCTTTCTCATATCCTCTTTTATCCGCCAGAAGAAAGTACCTCTCCCCGTCGATAGCAAAGAGGTAGACCGCTTCGGGTTTATCCGGCTCAGAGCAGGTGATAAATTTTATCTGCCCGTCTTTATGGCTGATGAGTACTCTTCCCTCCTCATCAAAGACGAGAAGGTGATCCTCTCTCCGGATCCGGCAATGAACATAACGGTTATCCAGACAGCTTGGGAAAATGTCCTGTATCATGTTTTTCCTCTCTTTTATTCAAATATTTAAATATGTTCTCCGATGATTTTTTCCATCCAGATCATATTATACCAGCGGCCGAATTTACGGCCGCACTGATGAAACACCCCCACCCTGGTGTAGCCAAGATGGCTGTGAAATTGTTCGCTGTTTCTTGTCAGATATTGATCCTCCACAATGGGATCACCTATACATGCATAGAGATTCAGGATCCCCATGGATCTCAGTTTTTCTTCAAGGGCCTGATAGAGCAGTCGGCCGTATCCCTTTCCTTTGGCATTCTTCCTCAGGTAGATGGTCACTTCACAGGAACAGGCGTATGCCTCTCTTTTTTTGAAAGCACCCGCATAAGTATATCCCTGTATGATCCCGTCCTCTTCCAGAACCAGATAAGGATACTTCCCCAGGATGTCCTCAATGCGGTCCCTGAATTCCTCCAATGAGGGAACGGAACACTCAAAGCTTATGGCGGTATTCTCCACATAGTAGGCATAGATTTCCAACAGGCTCCCGGCATCCTCGGGCACCGCATATCTGATCTTCATGGCAGATCTCCTTAAAAACTGTTATTGGTATCGTTCCACTATACTCAGCACA
>CACZOS010000131.1 GCA_902782815.1 uncultured Lachnospiraceae bacterium
CAACACTGGTTGTTTATGCCGTGTACCGCATCAGCTTTTTCCCAGTCGGCTCTTCTTCTGATGGCGGAAGACAGATGTCCAGCAACAGCTGCTTTTGCTCCTTTTCATAATTCCTGTATGCCTCAGACCAGGGCATCAGCTCGTCAAGATACTTCTTTCCCATGACAAGCTCGGGCGAAGCAGGCGTCTTCTCAAGCAGATACTTCAAGTAAAAATACACGTCTGCGCCGTTCGACTTTGCTGTCTCCACGATCGTGTACATGATGGCCAGGGCTTTCGCTCCCTTAGGGGAGGTACAGAACATCCAGTTTCCACGTCCGATGGCCAGGGCTTTTGCTTTACGCTCACTGTTACCATTGTCCATAGGCACGGAGCCTCTTTCCAGAAACCGGCAGAGATATTTCTTCTGATTCAGGGAATACTGAATGGCATCTTTCATTCTTGAAGATATTCCCGGGTCATCAAGGTCAAATCCTGCAAGGAATTCAAAGTAAGCCTCAACCTTTGGCTTAACGCAAAGCTGGCGCTGTTTTAGACGCTCGTTTGCTGAAAGGCCTTTAAGCTTGCTTTCTTCCTTGTAGATATCCGCTATCAGATATAACGCCCTGGCTTCAGGAAGCTCTTCGATCTGCTTGAGACTGAGGCCGGAAACACTCCTGACCCGGAGGGCTTCCGCCCATCTGCGACGCGAGTGCATCCAACACCCGCATATAATGACGGTTTCGCCATTCTCAGTCTCAAAGGTCTGATATGCGCTGTATGCATCACAGACAATTTCACCGGCATATCCTTCAAAGAATTCCCGCAGATGGCGTGTCGAACGATCCGGTTCATAGCAGATCACCGTGATGGGGTGCTCTTTCCCCAGCTCACTCGTGACATGGATCCACAGGTAGCTCTTCCGTCCTGCCTTCCGGCCATCCCTGATGACCAGGAGAGTGGTTTCATCGCATTGTGTGCAGCCGGATTTTTTCAGGATATCTGCAAGACGCCCGTAGACCTGTTCAAAGGCATCATAGCTGAAATGCAGAATCCAGTTCGTCATTGTCTGTCTGGAAATGCTGATTCCCCTGCGCTCGAACTCAGCCTCCTGCCTGTAAGTCGGAAGACTGAGCGTAAATTTCCGGTCCATGACATACGCCACCAATGAAGAAGTAGCGTCTGATCCCGGAAACAGGTTTTTCTCTGAAGGAGGTATGCTGATCATTTCATGCTCAAGGCCGACAGAAATCACTGGGGTATACGTTGTTTTGGCATAGACGACGGCTGGTATCACTTCCTTTTTTGTGGAGGCGTGCCAGCTGACAACCCGCCAGTTTCCCTTCCCGTACTGTTCATCCAGTTCATCGGGATGGTAATCATAGACATCCCGCTGGGGAAGCTTACTGAGATCTTTTTTATGCTTGCCGACAGTTTTCTTTCTGTTGCGAGATTTTTTGGTCTTTTTATCAGCGCCGTCAGTCACTTCCGTCTGACCGCTCTCATCAGCCGTCGCAGTTTCCCTTGGCTGCCTGCTTTCTCCGGAAGGATCTGTCCCGGTGCTTTCCCCGTTCTCTGGATTTGCATCCTCGGACAGCGGATCCTCCGCTTCCGTGCCGCCAGACGTCCCGCTGATCAGGTCATCGGTTTTTTCTGTCTGCCGCCCAAAAAGCCGGTTCCGACCCAGCGTGTCCTTGTCCTTGTACTTCGACAGCTCTTTCCGCAGTTCTTTGTTTTCTGCCTTCACGCCTTTCAACTCGTCCATTGTCTGTTGGAAAAGCAGAGCAGTCTCTTCTTGTGAACGTATGCGTTCCGACTCGCGGTTCTGCAGGAGGATAATCTCTTTTTCCATAGCAATAAGCCGACGGCGCAGTTCTTCTACGTCGTCGATCTTATTGACTTCCTGAATAAAAAATTCCAGCATTGCTTCCATCCGCGACTCTCCTGCACAAACCGTTAAGACTATAGACGATTATCGGCAGCTTCTGTTTATCTCGTCCCGGATCAGGCGCTTTATTGCCCCCTGTTTGGAATCCTGCTGTTCAAGCCAGGCCAGGATGTCCTGATCAGTGCCTGTATTCAATTTCATGTAAAATCCGGCTGTGTGTCCCTTGTCGTACTTTGCCTGGGCTTTTGTCCTTGCTGCAATCCGTTCTTCCTGTGTCTTCATGGCACAATCCTCCTGTATAATAGGTATATACCTATTATACAGGACTGCGCCTTGTTATGCAAGTGTTTTTTGCACTTTTTCAAGATTTTTTGCATTTTGAATCAATCTGCCGGATGCTTCCTTCTACTGTAAATCCCTCCATCAAGTTATCATACTGTTTTCTGGTTATCTGTTTTAAATCTTCGGCACTGCGAGGCCACTGGAACCGATTTTCCCCGCTGAGTCTTTTTGTGATCAGAAGAAATCCATCACCTTCGTACAGAAGCCCTCGGATCCGGTCATTCCGGGTGCCGCAGAAAAGGTAAAGCGTCCCAATCTCCAATGGGTCCATTCCGTTAAGGCTTATGATGCCTTTCAGTCCGTCAATTCCACGCCGGAGATCTGTACGTCCCATCTTCAGTACCACGCGTCGAACTCCCATCGCTTCCTTAAGCATTGCCAAGGACCCTCATAACCATACGAAGTGTTTCCTCAGCTGCAGGACTGCTTACCTGTATTTCATATGCTCCAACCTTCAGCAGCAAATCCGCCGTGTGACCTACCTGTACATTATGTCCATTATCCAATGGCGCAGCGTCTATTACTGAAGGTTCAGCAACAGGCGGCCTGAGTTCAACAAGTGAGGTGGCCTGTTCAGATTGTACCAGACCATCGCCGGCAACCACCTTCATTTGCATTTCTGCGACAGCCCTGGCCCGGACTCTCCTCTGCCAGTAATAAAACTGGTTTTCAGAAATGTTGTGGCGACGGCACCATTCTATTTTTGGAATTCCTGCCGAGTTTGCCTCCCGGATGAGAGCCTCCCATCTTGCAAATCTGATGTTGTAAGATTCCTGATCCATAGGTCCCTCCTGCTATATCTATGATGGTATTCATCTTAGATATAGCAGAACGATGGAAGGTCCATCTAGACACCACCGATTTGACGATTACGCAAAAGAACTCTTGCATGTAGAAAAGGCAGCCTGACCAGCTGCCTTTTCTTGTGGTTATCAGATTTTATAGAGAGTAAAATCCTTG
>CACZOS010000132.1 GCA_902782815.1 uncultured Lachnospiraceae bacterium
CTGCTCCGGCATGGAGGGTAACGATGGCGTTATCCTTATCGTACTCTCCCGAAAGCAGTGTCCTGATCCTCATGCTCTCAAAATCGGAGATGAACTGGTCCAGCATCTCGCTGATCTCGGGGATCATGTTCTCGTCTTCCTCCTCCTGGGCCATCTCGATCATGACATCGATATCGTCGAAGGCAGTCTCCAGCCTGTGGCAGGAAGTCATGGATTCCTTCAGGGAATTAAGTTCCCTGGAGATCTTCTGCGCTTTCTCGGGATCCTGCCAGAAATCCGGGCTTTCCATCTGTTTTTCCAGTTCCACGATCATGTTCTGTTTACGGTCGAGCTCCAGAGATCTCTTAAGTTCATCCAAAGGTTCTGTATATTGATGTAATGTTAGTTTATACTGATCTAATTCAACCAAGAGCTGCACTCCTTCCTATTCGCCCCGGCCACAGCACTGTTTATATTTCTTGCCGCTTCCGCAGGGACATGGGTCATTTCGTCCTATTTTGGCATGTTTTCTCCGGTAGGGTCCTTTTGCCGCAGAATCATCCTTATTGGTTCCTGTGGCTTTGGCCACCTGCTCACGCTCCACCTTCTGCTGAATCTCCACATGCATCAGGGCACTTACGGTGTCGTGGGTGATATTCCTGGTCATCTCCTCGAACATGTCATATCCCAGGAATTTATACTGTACCACGGGATCCTTCTGGGCATAGGACTGGAGGCCGATACTCTGTCTCAGCTGATCCATATCGTCGATATGGTTCATCCATTTCCGGTCGATCACTTTAAGGAGGATCACACGCTCGATCTCACGGATACCGTCATTGTAGATCGCTTCCTCCTCTTCATCCATCTGGGCCAGGTCCTCAGCCGTAATACCCTGTTTGAAGGCATCGATCTCCCGCTCCTTCTTGTGGTAGATCTCCATGGCTTCTTCCTGGAGCCGGTCCACGATTTCCTGATAGCTGTCGTTCTCTATCTCTTCCTCCGTAAAAGTTATGGGCTTGAGGGGAATCTTATGCCGCAGGGACTCGTTCAGCTCCACCAGGTTCCATTCCCTCACCGGAAGTTCGCCGGCAACCATATCCACCTCATCCTTGACCACATCGCGGATCATCCGGTAGATCACATCCCGCATACTTTCCCCATCCAGCACACGGCGTCTCTCTCCGTAGATCACCTCACGCTGATCATTGTTTACCTGGTCATAATCCAGGAGGTTTTTACGGATTCCGTAGTTATTATTCTCAATCTTCTTCTGGGCCTTTTCGATCTGTTTGGTGATGGTCCGGTGATGGATCTCCTCATCCTCTTCAATCCCCAGGTTTTTATAAATGGACATCATACGCTCAGATCCGAAGAGGCGCATGAGATCATCCTCAAGAGAAAGGTAGAACTTGGATACACCCGGGTCACCCTGACGGCCGGAACGGCCGCGGAGCTGATTATCGATACGGCGGCTCTCATGACGTTCCGTACCCACGATCTTCAGTCCGCCAAGCTCGGCAACCCCATCCTCCAGCTTGATATCGGTACCACGGCCGGCCATGTTGGTGGCGATGGTCACGGCGCCCTTCTCCCCTGCATGGGAGATGATCTCCGCCTCCATCTCATGGAACTTGGCATTCAGCACGTTGTGTTTGATCCCCTGCTTGGAGAGGAGACGGCTGATTTCCTCGGAGGCATCGATATTGATGGTACCCACCAGGACCGGCTGGCCGGTCTTGTGGGCTTCAATGATATCATTGATGACCGCCTTGAGTTTGGCTCTTTTGGTCATGTAGATAGAGTCATCCAGGTCTTTACGGATCATGGGCATGTTGGTGGGAATCTCAACAACATCCATTCCGTAGATATCCATGAACTCCTTGTCCTCTGTCATGGCGGTACCGGTCATGCCGGCTTTCTTCTTATATTTATTGAAGAAGTTCTGGAAGGTGATGGTTGCCAGAGTTCTGGATTCCCTTTTTACCTTTACCCCTTCCTTGGCTTCTATGGCCTGATGCAGACCGTCGGAATAACGTCTGCCGGGCATGATACGTCCGGTGAATTCATCCACGATCAGGACCTCATTGTCTTTTACCACATAGTCCTGGTCCCTGAACATAAGATTGTGGGCACGAAGGGCCAGGATAATATTGTGCTGGATCTCCAGATGTTCCGGATCAGCCAGGTTATTAATATGAAAGAACTGCTCCACCTTCTTCACACCTTCGGAGGTGAGCATGACGTGTTTTTCCTTCTCATTCACCAGGAAATCTCCGTCTTCCTCGATGTCGATTCCCATGATGGCGTCCATCTTGGAAAGTTCGCCGTCTGAGCTGCCCCTCTTCATCTGACGGGCAAGCACATCACAGACCCGGTAAAGATCTGTGGATTTACCGCTCTGACCGGAAATGATCAGGGGGGTCCTTGCTTCATCGATCAGCACCGAGTCCACCTCGTCGACGATGGCATAATGGAGGTCCCTCTGGACCAGATCCTTCTTGAAAATGACCATGTTATCACGAAGATAGTCGAATCCCAGCTCATTGTTGGTGATGTAAGTGATATCGCAGTTATAGGCCTCCTGGCGTTCAGCGGAATCGTAGCTGTTCAGGATCACGCCCACCTTCAGTCCCAGGAATTCGTGAACCTTACCCATCCACTCCGCATCACGCTTGGCCAGGTAGTCGTTGACCGTAACGATATGAACCCCTTTTCCCTCCAGAGCATTCAGATAGGCGGGAAGGGTAGACACCAGTGTCTTACCTTCACCGGTCTTCATCTCGGCGATCCTGCCCTGGTGGAGAATGATTCCCCCCATCAGCTGGACGGGATAGTGTTTGAGTCCGATGGACCGGTCCGCAGCCTCTCTCACCGCGGCAAACGCTTCCACCAGAATATCGTCCAGGGTCTCCCCTGCAGCCAGTCTTTCTTTAAATTCCGTGGTTTTTGCCCGAAGTTCCTCATCAGACAAAGCCTGCATCTGTTCATCCAGATCCAGGATGGCATCCACCTGCTTCTGTATCCTCTTGATCTCTTTCTCACTTTTGCTTCCAAAAAGTTTATCCATGAATCCCATGAATTTTCCTCCTTTTATCTTCCCTGCCCCTTCCTCCGGAGAAACAGGTCCCCGAAGAAAGGCAGACGAAAAAGGGCTGATCCCCATTTAGACATACGCATACAAAGTACATTGTAACATCAAATATTTTCCAATGCAAGCATGACATGCCCCTTCGGCCTTATTACATAAAAAAAGCAGAGGCTTCTCGATCCGCTGAACCTCTGCTCTGCATATTATCTATATATTGTCGTATTTATAGTTCGTCCTGAAGTATCCTACCCCGTTCTCTGTAAAGAGATGATTAAGATTCTCAGAATTCCGGCTCGATGAGTCCGTAAGTGCCATCCTTACGTTTATATACCACATTTACCTCAAAGGTTCCGGAATTGCGAAATACGAAAAAGCTGTGGCCCAGCAGTTCCATCTGAACACAGGCTTCTTCCACATCCATGGGCTTGATGGCAAAACGTTTGCTCCTGGAAATAACGATGCTCTCGGGAGCCTCCACGTCCTCATCCATAAAACTGTCAGAAAACTGGCCGGAACCCTTTCCGCCATGGGAGATCTTCGTTTTATATTTACGGATCATCCTCTCCAATACTTCAACAACCTTTTCGATCGAGCTGTACATATCTTTGCTGGCCTGTTCAGCCCTGAGAATGTTCCCCTTCATGGGGATCATGGCTTCCACCTTCTGTTCCTCTCTCAGGATGGATAAGGTGATCTGCACCTCTGTATCTTTCGTAAAAAACTTGTCCAGCTTGGAAAACTTGGCATTGATGGCATCCTTAAGCCCATCCGTCACCTCAAGATTCTTTCCATAGATTGAATAACGCATAAACATTCACTCCTTCTCTTAACATTTGGATGATATGTCTCTTTTTTCCGTGGAAAACAATACCCTCCTTACAATGTCAGTATAACAAGAATCATGATGCAAATCAACTTACATTTCAGGGACGGCAATGCAAATGTTCTGCCGATTTTCTGTCAATTATTAATCATGTTTTTTTCTCTTAAATCAAATTTAAACAAAACAAATGTTTTGCATTGACAGGTTTTCTCCGCCTCTTTTCCACATTCCGATTTGTGGACAAGGTGGATAACTCTGTGGATAACCCCATTTTCAGCACTTTTTTTCACTTTTTTAATGTGGACGAATCCACGGGTTATCCACGTATTCTTTTAAATATTTCGGAAAAATGTTTTTTCTGTTAACAAATTCGTCATAATTTACAAAAATCATGGAATTGAACTTTAATTCTTGCTTTTTAAATTTTCAGACATCTTAGGGTTTTTATGAAATAATTCATCTCCCACGATTTCAAAATGCCTGTTCATGGAGGCACTGCCGCTCATATAATCCTTACGTATTAAAGAATCATAGATCCCCCAGTGGGCCCGGCTCAGTTCATCCCGGCTCTCTTCATTGATCACAATTCTTCCCCGAAGGTCCGCGATAAAGCGGTCGGTGATGTCCCGCACCATGGAAGAATAAAGGATCAGCAGGCGGTTATGGGAGGCATTGATCAGTCTGCTGTGGAACTCCTGATCCCACAGGGTACTGTCCTCCGGGGATTCCGCTTTCTCCATGTTGATGAGCGCTTCATGGATTCCCCCCACCTCTTTCTCATCCGCCTCCTCAATAGCCAGCCGCAGGGCCGCCAGTTCGAAACCGGTACGGATGTGAAAGACTTCCTCATAATCAATATCCAGCAAAGCCATGACCATTCGGGAAGAACTGATCAAGTAGTCATGGGGGTCGCAACGCACATAGTTTCCGCTGCCCTGAAGGCATTCGATCATCCCGTTGATTTCCAGCATATGCATCACTTCCCGGATGGAATTCCGGCTTACCCCGAGCTTTTCCGCAATCTCCCTCTCCGGCGGGATCCGGTCATTGATCTTCATCCGGCCGGAAAGGATCTGGTCCATAAAGTACTGAAATACGTATTCATATGTCTTTTTGCCATTGTGGCTATTGTTTTTTCCTGTCTCGATGACACTGTCCATACTTTACCTGCCGTTATCTCATGATCTTCGTCTGTCGCTAAGGATAAAGGGCAGGGTTCACTTGTAGAACCCTGCCCTTTATTATAGTAAATTTTATAAGAAATAGCAAACTTTTCCAGGATTCAGGATCATCTTGGGATCAAATACCCGCTTGATTCCTTCCATGATCTTCATATTGGTCTCCCCAACGGACTCCAGGAGATATTTCACCTTGCCGGATCCGATACCGTGTTCACCGGATACCAGACCGCCGCAGTCAGTTGCCTCTTTATAAATGATCTCGAAGAATTTATCCACTCTCTTCTTGAACTCTTCTTCCTCAAGATCATTGGAGCACTGATAAATATGAAGGTTTCCGTCACCTGCATGACCGAAGGACTTGATGGTCAGTTCACATTCCTCACCGGTCTTGTTTACGAACTCCAGATAATCCGCGATCTTATCCACCGGAACGACCACGTCACACTCATCAAGAAGCTTGGTCTCCTCCAGAATAGCTTCCAGGAAGGAAGAACGGGCAGCCCAGGCATCTCTCATCTTGTCCGGTGTATCTGCGATCAGCACGTCGACCGCGCCGCCTTCGAGTACCATCTCGGCAGCTTTTTCCACGATCTCATATACTTCGTCCATGGAATTGGCATCGATGGTCACCAGCAGATATGCGCCGACTTCCACACCGTCCACGGTCTTGGGGAAGGTAGCTTTGCCGATGAATCTCTCGGAAGCCAGAACGATCTCTCTCTCCATAAACTCGCAGGCCTGGGGATTGAAGTTGGTCTTGATCATGGGAACAAGTTTCAATGCGCTCTTAAGATCTTCAAAAGGAATGATCATGGAAGCCTGTGCCTTGGGCGCAGGAATGATCTTGAGCGTAAGTTCAGTGATGATACCCAGGGTGCCCTCGGATCCGATCATCAGGTTCAGCAGGGAATAACCGGAAGAAGTCTTGGATACCGTTGCCCCGAGATGGGTCACCTCACCAGTGGGAAGAACTACGGTCATGGCTCTTACATAGTCACGGGTAGCGCCGTATTTAACCGCTCTCATACCTCCGGCGTTGGTTGCTACGTTTCCGCCGACGCAGGCAAATTTTTCACCCGGATCCGGCGGGTACATCATTCCTCTGGAGAGGCAGTCCTCAGCCAGATCATTTAAGATTACTCCGGCCTGAATATTGACCACAAAGTTCTCCATATCATAACCCAGGATCTTGTTCATTTTCATGGTATCGATCAGGACACCGCCGCAAAGGGGAACTGCTCCGCCTGCAAGTCCTGTACCGGCTCCACGGGGAGTAACGGGAATATTGTTGTCATAACAGATTTTCATTACAGCAGCCACTTCTTCGGTGGATGTAGCCTGTACTGCAACATCAGGCATACGTGTACCGTAGATGGGCATCTCGTCCTTTGCATAATCAGGATTGATGTCTTCGCCAGTATAAACAAACTGGGCAACTGCCTTGATCTCATCAATGATTTCCGGTGTCACTTGGTTGTAGCTCATATTCATACCTCCATTTTTTGTTTTTGTTTTTATCGTTTCCTCCCGGAAAAACCGGAAGATTACCATTCATTTTTAAGAAGTGAGATCAGCTCACGGGATAAACTCAGGCTCCGAATCCCATCATGGTTCCGGCGAAACAGATCAGCCCGGCTACCACGACATAGATGATAAAATACTTGAAAACGGAACTTAAGATCTTGCTTTCCTGGCCTACCATGTTGATGGCCCCGGCTCCGATGGCGATACCCTGGGGACTGATCATCTTACCGATACCCGCACCCATGACATTGGCTGCCGCCATCCATGAAGGACTGAGTCCCAGCTGAGCCGCGGTGGATGCCTGCAGAGGTCCGAAAAGCACGCATGTGGAAGTTCCGGAACCTGTTACGAAAGCGCCGATAGCTCCGATCAACGGGGAGATCAGCGGATAAATATGAAGAGGACCGGTCACTGCCACCAGCAGATTGGCGATATCCTTGGTCATGCCGCTGTAACCCATGACTTTGGCTACAGCCATTACCGAACAGATGGTAACAATGGTCTTCCAGTAAGTCTTCATCGTGGAGACAAACACACTCACCATGTCGGAGACGGATGCTTTCTGGATTAATCCGCCGATGATGGCAGCGATAAAGATCATCACCCCGGGAGTATTGATCCAGCTGAATCCCAGAGTCGCTCCCACTTCTTTGTCCGCATAGACAATGACATTGGTCTTGATTCCTGCGATTGCATTCTGGATGGGGGGACAAAGTTTTGAAGTGATCATGAGGAGAATGAAGATCAGGATGAAGGGACTCCATGCCACGATGCCTTCATTCAGTGTAACCGGCTGGTCATCCTCTTTCTCGATATCGATCAGATACTCACTGTTGTCTTTGGGGCTTAATTTCTTGGCGAAAACCACCATAAGGATCAGGGAGATGATGGATCCGATGATATCGGGAAGCTCGCATCCGATCACTTTCGCCGCAAAAAACCATGGGATGGCAAAAGAGAGGGAAGCCAGCGCGGTGAAGGGGATCATCCCTTTCAGTGCCTTCACTCCTTTACCGATGATCATAACCATGATAAAGGGAGACATAAGGATGAGGATCAGCTGTATAAGTGCCACATCCCCGGAGAGGGCAAGCACATCAAGATTTGTCACCGACGCCAGAGTAGTGGTGGGTACACCGACGGAACCGAAGGCAGTCGGTGCGGTATTGGCACAGAAACAGGCGAGGACAGTACCCAGAGGATTGAGTCCGATACCCACGAGCATGGAGGCCGGGATGGCTACCGCCGTTCCGAAACCGGCCATACCTTCCATAAAGTTTCCGAATCCCCATCCGATGATGAGAAGAAGAATACGTTTGTCCGTGGAGACTCCGGCAAGCATCTTTTTGATTTTTTCCATAGCGCCGGTCTTCAGGGTCAGATTATAGGTAAACAAAGCGGCTATAATTACCAGACAGATGGGCCAGAGAGCATTCAGTACACCCTCCAGGGCTCCGGTGACCGTATTGATCACACTTAGCCTCCAGTAGCCTACAGAAAGGACTGCAGTGATGGCAAGAGCGATCAGACAGGCCTTATGTCCGGGAATCTTCAGTACGCTCAGGGCAATGATCAGCCAGATGATGGGGATCATCGCTAAAATAAATTTTAAAAACAGCATCTTTTTTCCTCCGCAAAGTTAAGGTTGAACAGGTTGGTTGCATTTGGGTCACCCATTTATTATAGTTTTATTATAAAATATTTTTGTAAATTTGCAACAATTAACGGTATTTTCAGCATATTCTCTGTTTTACAGCAAGTATATTATTGAATTTTATAAAATTGGGTCATCCAATTCTTCTCCTGATTGCCATAAAAACACTGTTTTTTCTCTCTTTTTCCCAATGATCATGCAAACTGTTATGCATAATCAACTATTTACCCTCAGTATGATAATTATTTGTCGCACTAATTACTAAAGTGAGGAGTATATTTTTGTATATAATGTCCGACAGCTCTTTCCGGGCAGTCCGGAAAGCCCATAAAATAAGGTTTTTCCCCGAATAAAACTTTGGGGATTTTCGGCAAACATTTTTCATTTGAATTGTTACAAAAAAAACGGATACAGAAAACTGTATCCGTCGTCATCATTCTATATTCTGTTAAAAACAGATCAGGGATCGATCGTCCAGGATCCGTCCTCATTCTGCACTCCGGTAAACACATCGCTGCCGTCCAGGCAGACCAGAATGTCCGTGGAAGAAAGATTCTCACCTGTGACGGTAAAATCATAGTAATCCCGGTCGTACATGGTGACCATCTGCCGGAAGGTACATACAGAGTTCTCTCCCAGAAAGGTCCTGGCCAGAGCCAGCGCTTCCTTCTGCCCGATCTTCCCGCTTTCTCCGCAGGCTGCGTTCTCCGCAGACTCAGCTTCCTTTGTCTGAGCGGATTCCTGCATCTCTTCGGCAAGCCGGGTACTCTCTTCCTGCACCTCTTCTTCAACTGCCGCATCCCGGCCCGTAATCTCATCCAGACCGGCTATGGCGTAAGGGAAAGAACCCTTTCCTTTTTTATCTTCCCGGTGAACCACCGGAATCCGAAACTCGGCAAGCACATCTCCGGACTCAAGGTCCATCAGCTGTGTAAAAAACAAATATCCCGAGTTATCCGGCTGACAGCGGGTGATCATCATGCCGAGATCACCGATATTCCCGTTGAGAAGACCATACCGGTCGGTGACCTCATCATAACAGACATAGGGTACATCGTCCCGGATATCCGGAATCTTCATCTTTCCCTCCCCATATCTGCTGTATAGGACAGAGGCGAATTCCCGGATATCTTCCTCCGGATAAAAACTGTACTCCTGCTCCGAAACAGGTTCCAGAATCCCATCCTCCTCCAGCATTGAGGATAAGACGGCCATGGAAAACCAGAAGGATGTCGCTTCCTCCCCTTCCCGATAATAGGGTAATCCCTGGGTATAGTATTCGACCATGACCGCCTGCATGGGATAGGCCGTCAGGCCGAAATCCTCCGGCAGGGCAAGACCCTTTGCGGTGAAATCGGTCATCGCCTTCTCGGTCTGTATCTCTTCTTCCTGCGTGCTGACCTCCTCGGAAAGTGCACTGTCCATACTGTTTGTACATCCGCAGGCCATCAGCAGGAGACCGGCAAGGAAGATCATTCCGCCCTTTTTCCATAGACGCAGTGTAAACATGATATTTCTCCTCTCATAAAAAAGAATACTCTATCTGTTTTTCTTTGTAAAGAATCTTAATCTTACAACTTCATTACAAGGGAAAAGAAGATCAGGTCAGAAGTAGATCAGGGGATCTTCCGGTTTCGTGGCTTCTTCGATCCGTTTGGCATAAAGGACCGGCCCCTCTTCCCCATACTGTTCATTGTATTCATATCGGATCTCCGCCGTGAGCATGATCCACATTTTATTTTTTATGGCCTTCAGGGTAGAAGATTTCGCATGATTGACGTGACAGAGATACCCGATAAACTGGATATCATCCGCACAGCAGGTCATGGCATGGCGGCCGGGCACAAAGGTTCCCTTAGGCAGCCGGACACTCTTGAAGACCACGGTTTTCATGGTGATGGTCTTTCCACGGTAGACATCGGGTCTTTCTCCCGCATCCACAAACCATATACCGAAATCTTCATCCTCCAGGACGATCTCATCCCCTTCCACATCGTAGGGAAGAGCTTCATCTTCTTCGCCCATTTCCTCATCCACGGACTCAAACAAAACCTGGGCACGGCGGTTCACTGCCTTGATGCTCCGGCGATAGGTAGCGCGGGGCGTATCTTTATTGCAGCGGTTAAATATGATCATCTCCCCGATTTTGAACATTTCCACCGCCAGAGACCGCATATTGTTCATGTACAGGTCGAAGGTCTCCGCATTGACCATGACGATAGTCTGGTAGATCATCATGGGAGTTCCTTCCATGGACAGGCAGAGCTTTTCCACGGACCACATGCCGTTATGCTCGATCAGGACTCTCTGGGGCTGGTGAAGGCGGATCATCTCCTTCAGAAAATCTGTGGTGAAGTCTTCCTCTTCTTCCACGTAGACCAGGCTGGCATTGGCATTGGCCAGGACCTGATCTGTGTATTCCTCTTCACCCTCTTCGCAGGCAATGATCAGTGTTTTTTCTCCATTATTAAAATAGTCTTCCTCCAGGGTATCCAGGATAAAAGATGTCTTTCCGCTCTCCAGGAATCCCAAAAACAGGTAGACAGGGATCTCATTCTTTTCAAATATACCCATAATGCCTCCCTAATTATAATCCGAACAGTTCAGCCAGCTTGTCCTCCCTGAGTCCTGCGCCGATCACGCAGATCCTTCCGGTATAGTCTGCAGATCCGTAACGAACCTCTGAATCTCCGGGCACAAGATCAAAATGGAACCATCTCCCGTCATCAGAAGGAATGATGCCTTTAGCCCGCAGGATCGTACCGTAATCCCGGCTTTCTTCCCGGGCAAGTTCAGCGAGGATGGATTCAATCTCCTCTTTGGAGAAGGTTTTGGGAGACTCTTTTCCCCATTCACTGAAAATATCCTCCGCATGATGGTGACCATGGCCATGGTCATGGTCATGATGATGATGGTGTTCGTGTTCCTCATGGCCATGATGATGTTCATGCTCTTCATGGTCATGGTGGTGGTGTTCATGCTCTTCATGGTCATGGTGATGGTGCTCATGCTCTTCATGGTCATGATGATGGTGCTCATGCTCTTCATGGTCATGATGATGCTCATGCTCTTCATGGTCATGGTGATGATGCTCATGCTCTTCATGATCATGGTGATGATGGTGATGTTCATGAGCATGGGCTTCCGAAACAGCCTGTGCTTCTTTGAGCAGTTCCTCTGCGAAATCATTCTTCCCCTCGATCACCTCAAGCAGTCTGGCTCCGGTGAGCTCATCCCAGGGAGTGGTAACAATGGGGGACTTATCGTTGAGACCCCGGAGAAGATCCATGGTCTTCTGCAGTTTATCCTTATCTACCTCCTGGGTACGGGATAAGATAATGGCGCTGGCATAGGCAATCTGGTTCTTATAAAACTCCCCGAAATTCTTCAGGTACATTTTGGCCCGCTTGGCATCCGCCACAGCAATATGGGAATTGAGGACCACATCATCGGTCACTACATTCTGGACTGCATTCATCACATCAGACAGTTTACCCACACCGGACGGCTCGATAATAATACGGTCCGGATGGAACTGACTGAGAACCTCTCCCAGAGCTGCCTTGAAATCTCCTACCAGAGAGCAGCAGATACAGCCGGAATTCATCTCATTGATCTGTATGCCGGAATCCTTAAGAAATCCACTATCTATTCCGATCTCTCCAAATTCATTCTCAATCAGGACAACCTGTTCCCCCCCAAGGGCCTCCTCA
>CACZOS010000133.1 GCA_902782815.1 uncultured Lachnospiraceae bacterium
CGCAGCGATCTACGCCTCAAGAGAACAGAATAAGGTGCTGGTCATTGAGAAGAATGACGTCGGCGGACTCATCGCCATGACCGACATAGTGGAGAACTATCCGGGCGTGGGTAAGATCAGCGGAAAAGAGCTGGCAGAGCGGATGCGCAGCCAGGCGGAAGAATTCGGCGCCTCTTTTGTCAACGATGTGGTGACCGGCATGGACGTCGGAGAAGAGATCAAGACAGTCTTTACGGAGAAGACCGAATACCGTACTCTGGGCATCATTCTTGCTTCCGGTGTCCGCCCCAGAAAAGCGGGATTTGTGGGCGAGGAAGAATGGCTGGGCAGAGGGGTTTCCCTTTGTGCCACCTGTGACGGCCCTCTCTTTGCCGGGTCGGAAGTGTATGTCATCGGCGGAGGACTGTCCGCTGTTCAGGAATCCAAGTTTCTGGCCCAGTTCGCCTCAAAGGTCACCATCCTGATCCGGGGGAAGAAATTCTCCTGCGGAGCTTATGCCAGTGATTCCCTTAAAGAATATCCCAATATAGAGGTCCGTTTCGAGACAGTACTCAAGGAGGTCCGGGGAGAAGAGTACGTGGATATGCTCATCCTGGAGGACCTCAGGACCGGAAGGATAAAGAGGGTCTTTTCCTCAAAGTTTATGGAAGAGGAAAAACTGCCTATAGGAGTTTTTGTATTTGTGGGCTATGAGCCGGCTGCCGACTGGCTGCCTGAAGCCATTGAGAGAAGCGCCGCCGGGTACATTCTCTGCGATGCCGGACATAAGACCAGTATCGACGGGGTGTATGTCGCTGGGGATCTCTGCGAAAAGCCGCTCAGACAGGCGGTGACCGCCGCTGCTGACGGCGCGGTTGCAGCGGTTTCCCTGGGTGAGAGAGTCCGGGAACTTCGTCAGAAGCTTCGTCAGGGATTGCTTGTCCTGCCCGAAAAGAAGGCTGCATACTCCAAGACTCCGGCTGCTGACCGGGTTTCCGTTGGTAAACCGGAAGAAAAGGTAGTCCTTAAGCTATGGCTGGATGACAGTGATCTGGCTCAGGAGATGAAGAGCTTCCTGACCGGGTCCGACGAGATCCGGGATAAGGCTGTGGTCACCGAGATGCATGGAGGCAGGGAAGGACTGATCCTCCCGGCCATAGAGATCTGTGACAGCAAGGGTAAGAGCAGCGGGATTTACTTCCACAGTGTTCCCAACGGGATGGAGTGGAATTCCTTCCTCATGGCCATGTTTATGGCCGGCGGCAATGAAACAAAGATCAGTCCGGTCAACCTTGAACGGGTCAGAAAACTGAGCCGTCCGTTAAATATCAAGGTTCTCGCTTCTCTGACCTGTGCAAACTGCCCCTCTGCCGTTATGGCAGCGAATGAACTGGCAGCCCACAGCGAGATGATCACTGCGGAGATGTTTGATATCACCCGGTTCCCCAGTCTGCTTTGGAGGCATCATGTCAGGACAGTGCCCATCCTCCTGATCAATGACAAGGTATACGGAAAGGGAAGGATGAATCTGACCTATCTTCTGGATATGGTGGATCTGTATATGAAGTCCTCCCTCTAGTACCTCAGACGTTATGTCCCTCAGGATCGCAGTTCATTCAGCAGATTAATATAAGAAAGCTACGGCCGATGTTTTACCGACGGTAAAGCACCGGTCTTCTTTTTTTGCCGGATTCATGGTATAATGCATTCCAGAGATTGAATCATTCCGGAGGGGTGTTATGGCGTATGCTGGATTGACAACAGAGGAAGTGAATAAACGGGTGGCAGCCCATAAGGTCAATGTCATTGAAGACGATACTTCCATGAGCGTGAAGGATATCATCCGTGGCAATGTACTGACCTATTTCAATGCGATCTTTGCTATCCTGGGATTGCTGCTGATCATTGCGGGCTCATTTAAGAATCTGACTTTTCTGCTGGTGGTGGTGGCCAACACCCTGATCGGTATAGTCCAGCAGCTTCGTTCCAAAGCTATTCTTGACAAGCTTTCCCTTCTTGACGTAACGAAATATACTGCCATAAGAAACGGCAAGGGAAAAGTAATTCCCTCCGATAAACTTGTGAAGGATGACCTTATCCTGCTGAGCGCGGGACAGCAGATTCCGGCGGACGGCGTGGTGGTATCGGGATCACTCATGGTCAATGAATCCCTGCTCACCGGTGAAGAAGATGAGGTGGAGAAGACCCCGGGGGAAAGCCTGAAATCCGGGAGTTTTGTGATTTCCGGGGAATGCAGGGCCATGCTGACCAAAGTGGGCAGTGAATCCTACGCTGCCAGGCTGACCAGAAAAGCCAAGGAGGTCAAAGAAAGACCCGCCGAAATGGTGAGGGATATCGAACTGATCATCCGGATCGCCGGTTTCCTGATCATCCCGGTGGGAATCGCTCTCGTTTTCCAGTCCATGGTCATTAATCACAACTCATTTTCCGATGCCATAGAATCCATGGTCAGTGCCGTGGTGGGTATGATCCCTGAAGGGATGTACCTGCTGGCGACCGTTTCCCTCGCTTTGAGTGCCGCTAGGCTTGCCCGGAAACAGGTGCTCCTCCATGATATGCACAGCATCGAGACTCTGGCCCGGGTGGATGTCTTGTGTGTGGATAAGACCGGGACCATCACCACAGATGATATGGAGGTGGAAGGACTGTTTGCCCCGGTGGGGATAGAGGAGCCTGATCAGAAACTCCTTACCGCCTATGTGAACACGGTGACGGACAGCAACTCTACCATGGAAGCCCTGAGGATCTTCTGCGGCTCGGGGATGAAGCTTCCGGCGACCACGATCCTTCCTTTCCGTTCCAAAAACAAGTATTCGGAAATCAACACGGCAGATCACTGCTATCGTCTGGGCGCACCGGAATATGTCATGGACAATCTGATGCTGACGGGTAATCAGGAAGTGATCCGGGGATATACCGAGAAAGGAAACCGTGTGCTGGCGCTGACCTGTGACGGGATTCCCGCCCTTTTCGTCTCCATCCGGAACAATATCCGGGACAATGCCCCGGAAACCTTTTCCTACTTTGCCGAAAGAGGGGTGGAGATCAAGGTGATCTCCGGGGATAACCCGGTGACGGTTTCCCGGATCGCCAATCAGGCGGGAATCCGGAACGCGGACAAATATGTGGATGCCACCGGGCTGAAAAATGATAAGGACTTTTCTGATGCCCTGAGAAAATATACGGTATTCGGCAGGGTGAAACCGGAGCAGAAGAAAAAATTTGTGGAGGTCCTCCGGGGGCAGAAAAAGAAAGTTGCCATGACCGGGGACGGTGTGAATGATATCCTGGCCATGAAAGAGGCGGATTGTTCCATTGCCATGGGTGAGGGATCCGACGCCACAAGACAGGCTGCCCAGGTTGTACTTCTGGATTCGGATTTCTCCCGGATGAAGGATATTGTGGGGGAAGGACGCAGGGATGTGAACAACATCACCAGATCTGCCACCCTGTTTCTGTATAAGAACATTTTTTCACTGCTGCTGGCGGTGTTCTCCATTGTGAACAGTTTTACCTATCCCCTGCAGCCCAATCAGGTCTCCCTGATCTCCATGTTCAACATAGGCATCCCGGCATTTTTGCTGGCCCTGGAGAACAATGAGGACAAGCAGGAGAATAGTTTTATCCGCACCACCATATTCCGGGCCATGCCGGCGGCATTGACCTCCTTTTTTTCCATTGCCTTTATGGTTCTGTTCGGAAAACTGTTCAATATCTCCGAGGCGGATGTGGCGACGGCCTCAACCTACCTCCTGGCGGTGATCGGATTCATGATCCTGTGGAGAATCTCCAAACCGGCCAATCTATACCATATCATTGTCTTTGCCCTGTGCATTATGGGAATGATATTTACTGCGGCCCGGTTTCATACCATGTTTGATCTCGAGGCCATCTCCCTGAAATGCACTGCTCTTTGCGGTGTGTTTGCCATCGCGGAGATCACGGTGATGAACACCTTCAGCTGGATCTTTGACCGGATGGGGGACATCAAGATCAATCTTAAAGAGAAACAGAAATTAAAACAGAAAAGAAAAGGGCTGCGTCATCGCTGAGGATAACCGGTATGGCTGTTCTGTCCCGGAGAGATGAGGAAGATTATGAACAGGATTAAAAAATATGAACCCCTCTGGGGAAGCTGGTATGTGGAAGATAAGGTGGGGGAAGGCAGCTACGGTGCGGTCTACCGGGTGGTGAGAAAGTCCCGGAACAAGGCATACCGGGCTGCGGTCAAACTGATCTCCATCCCCAAGACCGACGCGGAGATCCGGGCCCAGAAAAGAAAGAAGATGACGGATGCCGCTATACAGAGCCTGTATGAAAAGAAGGTGGACCGTCTGGAGCAGGAGATCATGCTCATGGCGGAGATGCAGGGGGCATCCAATATTGTCACCATACAGGATTTCATGATCCGCCCCCATGTGGATAAAGACGGAAATGAGACCATAGGATACGATGTGCTTATCCGGATGGAGTACCTGCAGAATCTGGAGGAGTACCTCATCGATCATCAGCCTGATGTCAGGGAAGTCATTACCATGGGGATCAATCTGTGCAAAGCTTTGGAGCATTGTGAAAAGAAGAGGATCATCCATCGTGACATAAAACCGGAGAATATTTTCCGGAATGAATTCGGGGAATATAAGATCGGTGATTTCGGTATCTCCCGGCAGATGGATCATACCAGCAAGGCCACCAGCGCGGGAACCCCTCTGTACATGGCCCCGGAGATCATGTTCTACCAGCCTTACAATCATACGGTGGATATCTACGCTGTGGGGCTGATGATGTATCAGATCCTCAATCACAACCGCCTTCCTTTCATGCCGGATTATCCGGAGGAGATATGGCCGGAGGATTCCGAGGTGGCGGTTCAGGAGAGATTGCAGGGAACACCGTTTCCCAGGCTGAAGGGAATCCCGGAAAACCTGGAGAAGATCATTATCAAGGCTACGGCTTTTCACAAAGAGGACCGGTATATCAATGCCACAGAGATGAGGTGGAATCTGGAGAATGCCCTGAGGGAGCTGGATGAGGGAAAACCGGTGGACAGGGCTGTTCCGGAAGATGCTGAAGCTGATAAGAAAGATGAACAGGTTTCTTTGGAAGAGAACTTCCCTGAGGATGAGGACCGGAACGAGGGATTTCTGTCCGAAGAAGCAGAACAAGACCGGGCAGAGTATGACTACCCGGAAGAAGCGGATGCCCCGGAATTTGAAGCCGGTCAAACCTCTCAGGAAGACTGGGAAGAGGAAGAAGCTTATGACCGGGCTGCACCGGCTCCGGTACTGGAGGTAGGATCTGTCTGCAGCTTCGGGGTGTACCCCCAGGTTTACGGATCAGATGAGAAAGTGCCTCTGGAATGGGTCATCCTGGACAAGCAGGAGGACAGAATGCTGATGATCACCAGAAAAGCGCTGGTTTTCCGCCCTTATAATATGGAAATGAGTGAAGTGACCTGGGAGAAATCTTCCATCCGGACCTGGCTGAACGATACCTTTTATCAAAATGCGTTCAGTCAGGAGGAACGCGGAGAGATCCTCAGCACCCTGGTAAAGGCAGACAGGAATCCGCGCTTTATGAACAACCCGGGGGAAGACAGCCGGGATCATGTTTTTCTTCTCAGTGTTCCCGAGGCAGCACAGTATTTTAAGACAGAAAATGAGATGAAATGTCAGGCTACGGAATATGCCCTCTCCCAGGCAGCGGATGTCACGGACAGCCTGAGTGAAGAAGGTACCTGCTTCTGGTGGCTGAGAACACCCGGTTATGACGGCCGGTCTGCAGCAGGTATCTACAAGGATGGGGGAATCTTCTATGGAGGAATGAGCGTCAGTATGAACTACGGAGCCGTACGCCCGGCTATCTGGGTTATGGCTGAGGAATAAAAAAGAACAGGCAGACCCTTAAAAGACAAAGGGTCTGCCTGTTTTACTCTGTGGGTATGGGAAAAACCAGTTCCCATATCTGATCTTCACCGGAACCGGGAAAAGGATCAGATTTCGAAAAGATCACTGTAGGCTTTCAGAGCGCCGTCCGTATCATGGGCCAGCACACGTTTGGCAAGAATCTTGCCAAGCTGAACGCCCTCCTGGTCGAAGCTGTTCAGGTTCCATACAAATCCCTGGAACATGATCTTGTTCTCAAAATGAGCCAGCAATGCGCCAAGGGATTTTGGGTTAAGCTGGTCGCCCACGATGATGCTGGAAGGACGGCCGCCGTCGAATTTCTTATTGAGGTTATCGTCATCTTTACCGCAGGCGAAGGCGACAATCTGCGCCACAACGTTAGCGCAGAGCTTCTTCTGGCTGGTGCTTCCCTCGATCACCACATCATTGCCGATCTGGCTGTCCTTGTAGCCGACGAACTGGATGGGGACGATTCCGGTTCCCTGATGGAGCAGCTGGTAGAAGGAATGCTGTCCGTTTGTTCCTGGTTCACCGAAGATAACCGGGCCGGTCTCATAGGCTACCTTCTCTCCGAAACGGTTGACCGACTTACCGTTGGACTCCATGTCACACTGCTGCAGATGAGCCGGGAAACGACTGAGGGCCTGGGAGTAGGGAAGGACAGCGGTGCTGTTGTAACCCTGTACATTCACTTCATAAACGCCGATGAGGGCATCCAGAAGGTCGGGGTTTTTAAAGATATCTGTATTTAATGCCAGGGTATCTTCTTCCGCAGCTCCTTCAAGGATCTTCGCGTATACCTCCGGGCCGAAGGCCAGGGAGAGAACGACTCCGCCCACTGCGGAGGAAGAGGAGTAACGGCCGCCGATATAATCATCCATGAAGATGGCAGTCAGATAATCCTCGCTCTTTGCCAAAGGAGATGTTTCGCTGGTAACTGCAAGCATATGTCTGGAGGGATCCAGGCCGGCTTTCACCAGGGCATCCTTAACGAAGGCTTCATTGGTGAGTGTCTCCAGGGTAGTTCCCGATTTGGAGACCACGATAAAGAGGGAGTGGGCCAGGTCAGTGGAGGCCAGGATGGCGGAGGCGTCATCCGGGTCAACATTGCTGATGAATTTTGCTTCCATCTTCAGGGTATTGTTGGTTCTTGCCCAGTTCTCCAGGGCGATATAGAGGGCGCGGGGGCCCAGGTCGCTGCCTCCGATACCGATCTGGACAACGGTGGTAAAAGGCTCTCCCGCAGCGTTTGTAATCTCCCCGGCATGGACTTTATTGGCAAAGTCCGCGGCTTTTTTATGCTGGGACAGATAAAATTCACGTTTGTTGACTCCATCCACCACCACGTCATCCAGCTGCTGGCAGCGGGCAAGCTGATGAAGAACCAGACGTTTTTCTCCGGTATTGATCACAGCTCCGTTCAGGAGTTCTTTGTATTTTTCAACCAGCTGATGTTCTTCCGCAAGTTCCGCCAGGGCGGCGAGAACTGTCTCATCCACCTCCTTGGAGGCATAGTTAAAAGCCATATTACCTGCCATGGGAACACTGTATTTCTGAACGCGTTCCGCACCCTTTTCTCCGGATAAAACTTCCTTGAGGCTGACATGGTTTTTCAGGGCTTTTAATTTCCCGTATGAAGCAAGTGTATCAAGGTTTTTCCATGTTACCATATTAGAATCCTCCTGTATAAATGATAAATGATCAACTGACAGCACGGAAGAAGAGCTCTTCTTCCTGCAATCAAGATTTTCCACAGATTTATCATAACACAAAAACACTCGATAATCTCGGTTTTTTTCCAATTTTCCGGGAAATGTAGCAAAGGAACTTTGTTCTGTTCATCGGAATGGCTTCCCAAACCCGGAGATATGGCAGAAAGATTGCCTTTTATATACAGAATATTCTGAAAATTATAATGCATTAAACTAATTATCGAAATATGCTTGACAAGATTATAAAATAAGGTTACAATAAAATCACAAAATAAAGAGAAGAGAAATAATAAAAAGTTCATTATATTATTCTCAGAAATCTCTTTAGAGTTCATATAGATGTTGCTTTTGTTAAAGGAGTTGCTCTTTAAGAAGGTGATGTGATATGAAAGGCAGAGGTCCATAACAGTATGAACAAATCTACAGAAAGAGGGGTTATACAGTGAAACTTCTGGAATATTGAGAAGGGATAATCGTTTTTCATCCGGATGAACTTAGAGGAACACGGGTCAGCGGGATGCATGAGTACCGTGAAGCGAGAAGAGATCAGGACAGGAAAAATTATTATCCCAAAAAACGGAAAACAAAATCTATGAAAGAGAAGGTGCCAGTTAATGAAGTTGAAGGAAATTCATTAATGGGGTCATTCGATAGGAAAAGCGAGATCGGATGACCCCATTTTTTTGTTACCGTAAAACGATTTGCGCATCATCAAATTTGTGATATAATCATTTTTACTGAATTATTATATCAAGTATGGAAGGTAAAAATGCGCAAGATATCCATCGTGGTTTCCGTCTTCAATGAAGAAAATGTTATCCAATTGTATTATGAAGCTTTTCAGGAGCTGAAAAAGGAGCTTGCATGGGACTATGAGCTGATTTTCGTGGACGACGGCAGCTCAGATCGGAGCAGGGAGATCCTTAAGCACCTGGCCTCTCTGGACCGGAAGATCAAACTGATCTTTCTCTCAAGGAATTTCGGACATGAGGCTGCCATGATTGCCGGTATAGACCATGCTTCGGGAGACGCGGTGATCTGTATGGATGTCGATCTTCAGCATCCCCTGGAATATATTCCCCGGATCATAGACAGACTGGAGGAAGGGTATGAAGTGGTCAATATGGTCAGGACCAGCAACAGGTCAGTGGGGCTTCTGAAGAATCTTTCATCCAGGATTTTTTATAAACTGCTCAACCGCATATCCGACCAAACCTCTTTTGAGGAAAATGCTTCGGATTATTTTGCGGTCAGTTCCCGTGTCGCCCAGGTTCTTCGTACTAAGTACCGGGAGAAGATCCGTTTTCTCCGGGGCTATGTCCAGTCCGTCGGCTTTAAGAAGACCATCATCAGATATGAAGCCGGAGACAGGGCAGGGGGGAAGACCCACTATCGTTTCCGGAAGCTCCTCAGCTTTTCCCTGGACACCATCATGTCCTTCTCTGATATGCCCCTGAAGCTGGGTATCTTTGCAGGGATGGGCTGCTCGGTACTGGGCCTGATCGTTCTGATCTACACCCTTTGTACATTCCGTGATGCCCCCAGCGGATACGCTACCATCGTTATCCTGATCTGCTTTCTTTTCGCCATCCTGTTTGTGGTGGTGGGAATCATCGGTGAATACATCTCGGTTTTGTTTGCTGAGTTAAAAGACAGGCCCATCTATCTCGTGGAGGAAGAGATCAATTTCCGGGAGGAATAGAATATGATCATCACAGTCGGTTAATCTGCCGACTGTTTTTTTTTGTACAAACACTACCCTTAAAAAGTGGGATATTTACATTATCTTATTTGCTATATCCATTTATCCTCAATATTTCATATGATAAAATGGAATTGTACAAGTATAGGACAGATACTTGTCAGCCGGACCGGAAGACGTAAATTTGGACCAGAAGATTCTGTCGGGAGATCGGGAGATGCAGAAGGAGAGCAGAGATTCAAAAAACCGTATACAGTATCTGATCGAATCCTCTCTGATCGACGAACTGATGCTGACACCCAAACCGGGTCTTGTGGATGATTACGACAGGGGAGGTATGGATGAGGCCGTGGATATGTCTGTCCTTCTGAAAGGGATAAACGCCATCACACCCTATCTTACAGACCTCTTTTATGCCGGTTACGGATGGGAAAAAGAACCGGAATTTATGTTTGACGCACTCAGGCCCATGGGGGATCAGGCTGAAACATCCATGTTCCGGGCCACCGGCGGCATCGATACTCACAGAGGATTGATTTTTTCCATGGGAATCATCTGCGCCGCAGCAGGCTATGATTATGCTCAAAGAGGAGAGAATCGTGTGGCATCGATCCTTAAACTTACGGAGAGGATCATGAAAGGGCCCGTTGGGAGGTTTTATGACGGGATAAATCAGGACCGCCCCAGGACCAACGGCGAGAGCATATTTTTAAAATACGGGATACGGGGAATCCGTGGGGAAGCTGAGAACGGTTTTCCCATCATCCGCAGGGTTTCTCTGCCGGCCATGGCAGAGTACCGGAGGAAACATCCGGATCCCGAGCAGAATTCAGCAATCCTGACCAATGTCCTCCTTCATATCATGACTGCACTGGAGGATACCCGTGTTATCAGCCAGAGCGATCCCGGCGGCCTGCGCTGGGTGCAGAACAGAGCACGGTATATCCTGGCCCTGGGCGGCGCTTTTACCAGGGAGGGGATGGATGAAATCTGGGACTGGAACGATGATTGTTCCTCTATCCATATCAGTCCTGTGGGTTCAGGTGAGATTCTGGCTGCCACCCTGTTCCTGTGGCGCCTGTCAGGGAGTATATTTGTAATCTGACCACAGATGAGACACAGATATAAAAACCGGTTCATACCGGTTTTTTCTTTTTTTCGGAATTCCCTGGCAGCAATCATCCGTTGACATGGCCAAAAAAGCGATATAATATAATTTAGGACAAAATATTAAAACTAAGGGAGGATTACGGTATGTTCCGGATTATTGTAGATTCCGCTGCAAATATTCCTGCGGTTCTCGTGGATAAATATGACATTCAGGTTATTTCCTTTATGAATAAAGTGGATGGAAAACTGATGCCGGGTTTCGAGCCGGGTCTGACTCCGGAGGAGGAGAGGGAGAAGGGAAGGATATACTATGATGCCATAAAAGATGGCCTGGTGGTAAAGACTTCTCTGATCAACTCCCAGGAGTTCAGGGATTATTTTGCGCCGGTACTGGAACAGGGAGATGATATCCTCTATATCTCCCTCAGCAAAAACATCAGCGGGACATATCAGGCCGCAAAGATCGCCGCGGATGATCTTGCGGAAGATTATCCCGACCGCCAGATTATTCTGGTGGATTCCATGAATGCCTCTCTGGGTCAGGGGCTTCTTGCCCTTTACGGTTCGGAGATGAGGGCTCAGGGGAAAGATGTGCGGGAGACCGGCCGTCTCCTCACGGAGATGGTGCCCAGAATGAACGGCATCTTTACGGTTGAAGACCTTAAATATATCGCAGCGTCAGGCAGGATCAGCAATGCCAAAGCTGTGGTGGGAAATGTGCTCAATATCAAACCACTGCTCAAAGGAAATAAGGATGGCTATATCGTTCAGTTCAGGAAATGCCGCGGCAGAAAAAAATCTCTGAAGGATCTCATCGACCTTGTCTGTAATAACATCGTAAATCCGGAAGAGCAGATCATAGGAATCGCTCACGCCAATGCGTATGAAGATTCCCTGATGATCATGGAAAAGATCCTGGAAAGGATAAAAGTCCGTGAGTTCATCAATACATCCTATGATTATTGTACCGGATCACATGTGGGACCGGGAACCATCGCCCTCTTCTTTATCGGAGAAGACCGGGAACTGCGGTTATGATCATACACCCGCAGAACAGAAAGGCAGTCTATGAACGGATTAAAAAATAAAATAATAATATTGAGTCTGGCCATGATTCTTATTGTCTCTCTTTGCCTGAGCTCCTGTGGTAATTCTTCCCGCAGCGGCCAGGAAAAAAAGAAAGGGGAAGAGATCCATACCGGTCAGGAGAAAGGGACTGAAAAGACGAAAAGGTCCCGAAAAGGGGCGACAGAAGAAACCACCGGTGCAGAGGGCGGCAGTACAAGGAAAAAAGAAACTGCTCCCGAAGCCACCACCCAAAAGGCCGCGGTCAGAAAGGACAGGCTTATCTCCTGGGATCCTGACTGGAAATATGCTGATTATTCGGAAATCCATTCCTCGGATGTCCGTCTGTACTTTTCCCATTCCAAAAACCGCAAAAACAAAGTAATCGCCGTCAATGCCGGCCACGGAACCAGCGGAGGGGATTCTGTCAGTACCCTGAGTCACCCCGACGGGACCGGAAAGGTGACGGGAGGAACGAACAATGAAGGGCAGAAGTATTCCATAGCGGTTTCCTCAGGTATGACTTTTAATGACGGGACTCCCGAAGCAGCCGCAAATCTTTCCCTGGCCCGTATCTTAAAGAAAAAACTTCTTGAGGAAGGTTATGATGTCCTGATGATCAGGGAGGATTCGGATGTCAGGCTTGACAATATCGCCAGAACCGTCTTTGCCAACAACAATGCGGATGTCCATATTGCCCTGCATTATGACAGTACAGAGTCAGATAAGGGTGTTTTCTATATTTCCGTTCCTGATATCTCTTCCTACAGAAACATGGAACCGGTTGCTTCCCACTGGAAAGAACACGAAAACCTGGGGAAAGCATTGGCCGGAGGGATTGAAGATGAAGGGATATCCCTTTTCGGCGGGGGATCCATGGCCCTCGATCTGACCCAGACCTCCTATTCAACCATTCCCTCTGTGGATCTGGAGGTGGGGGATGCAGCCTCGGACCACTCGGAGAGAACGCAGGGAAGAATCGCGGACGGGATAGTCAGAGGTCTGAATAGCTTGTTTGAAAAATAGATGGGATGAAAATCAAAAACAGAAAATATGAAATAAATATTCCGGATTGCATAAATATTCCGGAAGGCAGGCTGCCCGGTCAGTGAAAGGGCAGCCTGCCTTTTTGTTTTCTTGTGGAAACAACTCTTCTAAAGCACATTATATTTACAAATGTAAAAAATAAAATAATATATATTGCGTTAATTATTTATTTATGATAAAAAAATAGACAAAATGTAAAAATATTTGAGTTTAACCTATTGACAATCAATTAGTCTGCCATTATAATGGGGACATAAGATAAAGATCATGATCTATGAAAGAGAAACAAGATTAAAATATATGCAAAAATGCAAGGAGGTAACCTGACATGAATGAAATTCTTAACCTTAGTGTAAACGAGATGCCACAGACAGAATTTGACTGCTCCTGCGGCCGCCATCACAACTTCAGCGTACATGAGATGTCCATCAGGAAAGGGGCTATCCAGGATCTCCCCAAAATGGCTGAACCATTCAAGGACGGGAAGATCCTTGTGGTTTTCGACAACAATACATATAAGGTAGCCGGAAAGCAGGCAGTTGAGCTCCTTAAGGAGAACGGTTTCAATGTAAAGGAACTGCTTTTTGATACCGGTGATGATATTCTGATCCCGGATGAGAAGACACTGGGACGTATCGTTCAGGAACAGGACCTGGATACTTCCCTCATGATCGCTGTAGGCTCCGGTGTCATCAATGATTCCGTGAAGTTTGTGACATCCAGATCCGGTCTTCCCTACATCGTCGTGGCAACCGCTCCTTCCATGGACGGTTATGTGGCAGACGGCGCTCCGATCTTTTCCCAGGGTCATAAATATTCACCGGTTGCCCATCTTACCTATGGTCTGGTCGGAGATACCGACATTCTGAAGACTGCTCCGGACGATCTGATCCAGGCAGGCTTCGGTGATATGGTAGGTAAGATTACCGCCATCGCCGACTGGGATCTGTCCGTGAAGGCCAATGGCGATTATCGCTGCGATACCTGTGTGGAACTGACCAACAGAGCGATGAAGATCACCTTTGATTCCTGCGACAAGCTGCCGGAACGTGATCCTGAGGCACTCGGCAACCTCCTGGAAGGCCTTACCCTCACCGGTGTTGCCATGGCCCTGGTCAATATCTCCAGACCGGCATCAGGTGCAGAGCATATGTTATCCCATTTCTGGGAGATGGACTGGGTAGAGAGAGGGCTGAATCCCAACCATCACGGTATCCAGGTAGGTGTAGCCACACCGGTTATCGCCCGTTTCTTCGAGGAGATGGAAGATCTGCTTCCTGAAGGCGTGAAAGAGCTTTGTCCCTCCCATGAGGAGATCGAAGCCCTTCTCCAGCGCGGCGGCGCTCCCTACAGACCTCAGCAGATCAATATCAGCCGTGAACTTTTCCACGAGAGCCTTCTGAAAGGATACATGGTTCGTCCCCGTTATTCCATCATGCAGTTTGCCAAGGATAAGGGCCGCCTGGAAGCCATCGCGGACAAGATTACAGCCGACATTTACGATAACTGAAAAACAGTATCAGGATAAGCTGAATATAAACCGTAGTTAATTAAAATACAGGAGATTATTATGTTACCGAAAGAAGAAGCAATGAAGGGCGTGAAACTGTTTGTCCTGGATATGGATGGAACAGTATATCTTAGCAATGATCTGATTGAAGGATCCCTTGAATTTATCCATGAAGTGGAAGCAGATCCGGACAGAGACTTTATCTTTTTCACCAACAACGCATCAAGGGTGCCTTCAGTATATGTGGAAAAGCTGGCCGGGATGGGAATCTATGTGGATGAGAGTAAGGTGGTGACAGCAGGAGATGTGTGCGCCGAATTTCTGAAAGTGAATTATCCGGGTGCCAGGATCTACCTGAACGGAACACCGGTTCTTGAGGAGAACTGGAAGGCAAAGGGTCTGAATCTTGTGGAGGAAGATCCCGACGTATGTGTGCAGAGCTTTGACACCACGCTCACCTACCATAAGCTGGACAGGATCTGCCATTATATCCGCAACGGCGTTCCCTTTATCGCCACCCATATGGATACCAACTGTCCGACAGACTACGGATTTATGCCTGACTGCGGCGCCATGTGCAGTCTTATCACAGACTCCACCGGTGTGAAACCCAGATTCCTGGGGAAACCGTGGAAAGAGACTGTTGATATGATCACCGAGATCACCGGATATAAACCGGAAGAGATGGCATTTGTGGGCGACCGCCTCTACACAGATGTCAGAACCGGTGTGGATAACGGCTGTAAGGGATTCCTGGTCCTTACCGGGGAGGCAGATATGCAGACCGTGGCAGAATCCGATGTGGTACCCACCTGTATCTATGATTCTCTTAATGAGATGAGAAAATATTTATAATTGATTGAAAGGAGATATGCTATGAAGATCGTATTCGGATGTGACCCCAACGCAACAGATTTTAAATTACACCTGATGGATTTCGTGAAAGGACTTGGCCATGAAGTGGCCGACTTCGGCAGCGATGATCCCATCTATGCCAATGTTGCCATCAAATGTGCCCAGGCAGTTGCCAGTGGTGAGTATGACCGGGCTATCGTGGTCTGCGGAACCGGAATCGGTGTCTCCATTGCGGCCAACAAGGTTAAGGGCGCTTACGCAGCATGTATCCATGATGTATACCAGGCACAGAGAGCAGCTCTTTCCAACAATGCCAACGTTATTACCATGGGCGCCCAGGTGATCGGAGAGAAGCTTGCAGAGTGCATGGTAGAAGAATACCTGTCCTGCACCTACGATCCCAACAGCAGATCCAAAGACAAGGTTCAGCGGATCGTGGATTTCGAGAACGAATAAGACGCAAACGCAGCTGTTTGCCGCAGCACCTGCACCTTGATACGGCAAGGGCAGATAAATTAGGAGGTACAGTTATGAAGTTTTTTATCGATACAGCCAATGTGGATGACATCAGAAAAGCAAATGACATGGGCGTGATCTGCGGCGTGACAACCAATCCTTCCCTCATCGCCAAAGAAGGCAGGGATTTCAATGAAGTGATCCAGGAGATCGCCTCCATCGTGGACGGACCCATCAGCGGGGAAGTCAAAGCCACCACAACCGATGCCGAAGGCATGATCGCTGAGGGCAGAGAGATCGCCGCCATCCATCCCAATATGGTCGTTAAGATTCCCATGACAGTGGAAGGCCTGAAAGCTACCAAAGTACTCTCAGCTGAAGGAATCAAGACAAATGTTACCCTGATCTTTAATGCCAACCAGGCTCTCCTGGCAGCCAGAGCAGGGGCAACCTTTGTATCTCCTTTCCTGGGACGTCTGGATGATATCAACGTGCGCGGCGTGGATCTGATCCGCGAGATCGCGGATATCTTCGATATCGCCGGCATCGAGACAGAGATCATCGCCGCAAGTGTCCGCAATCCGATCCATGTGACCGACTGCGCACTTGCAGGAGCGGATATCGCTACTGTTCCCTATAAGGTGATCGAACAGATGACCAAACATCCTCTGACTGATGCAGGTATTGAGAAATTCAAGGCAGACTATATCGCCGTATTCGGTGAGTAGACGCAGTTCCGCAGGATAAGCTATGGATAGAACATATTTTCAGGAGGAATCATGAATAAATTAGAACTTCAGAAGATGGCAAATGAGATAAGAAAGGGGATCATTGACGGGGTTCATGCCGCCAAGGCAGGACATCCGGGAGGATCTCTGTCCGCTACGGAAGTCTTTACTTATCTCTATTTTGAAGAAATGAATATCGATCCTCAGGATCCTAAAAATCCTGACAGAGACCGTTTCGTCTTATCGAAAGGGCACACAGCTCCGGGATTGTATTCCACACTGGCCCACAGAGGATATTTTCCGGTGGAAGATCTTCTGACACTCCGCCATATAGGGTCCCATCTTCAGGGCCATCCCTGTATCCAGCATACTCCCGGCATCGATATGTCCAGCGGTTCCCTGGGACAGGGAATCTCCGCCGCAGTGGGAATGGCACTGGGTGCAAAGCATCAGAAGAAAGATTTCAGAGTCTATACCCTTCTGGGTGACGGAGAGATCCAGGAAGGTCAGGTCTGGGAAGCAGCCATGTTTGCTGCTGCAAAGAATCTGGATAATCTTGTGGTGATTGTGGATAACAACGGCCTGCAGATTGACGGCAATATCGCGGAGGTCAATTCCCCCTATCCCATCGATAAGAAATTTGAAGCATTTAATTTCCACGTGATCAACGTGGAAGACGGCAATGATTTCGATCAGCTTGATGCAGCCTTCAAGGAAGCACGTACGGCAGACAGACCGGTTGCCATCATCATGAAGACCGTGAAAGGCAAGAACATTTCCTTCATGGAGAATCAGGCCGGATGGCATGGCAAGGCTCCCAATGATGAAGAGTACGCGATTGCGATGGAAGATCTGAAAAAAGTGGAGGAAGCATTATGTCAGAAATAAAGAAGATTGCGACGAGAGAGAGTTACGGAAATGCCCTGGCCGAACTGGGTAAGGAACACGAGAATCTGGTTGTGCTGGATGCCGACCTGGCAGGCGCAACGAAAACCGGAACCTTCAAGAAAGCATTTCCTGACCGGTTTTACGACTGCGGTATCGCGGAAGCAAACCTGATGGGCATCGCCGCCGGTCTCTCCACCACCGGACTGGTACCTTTTGCCAGCACATTTGCCATGTTTGCCGCAGGCCGTGCTTTTGAGCAGGTCCGCAACTCCATCGGTTATCCGCATCTCAATGTGAAGATCGGTGCCACTCACGCCGGAATCTCTGTGGGTGAGGACGGAGCTACCCATCAGTGTAATGAGGATATTGCCCTGATGCGTACGATTCCCGGAATGACCATCATCAATCCTTCGGATGATGTGGAAGCGAAAGCAGCGGTAAAGGCTGCCTATGAGATGGATGGCCCTGTATACCTGAGATTCGGGCGTCTGGCTGTACCGGTGATCAACGATGGTGAAGACTATAAGTTTGAGATCGGCAAGGGTGTCACCTTAAAGGATGGCAGCGATGTGGCCATCATTGCCACAGGTCTCTGCGTGAACTCTGCCCTGGAGGCAGCGAAACTGTTGGAGGCGGAGGGCATCAATGCCAGAGTGATCAATATTCATACCATCAAACCGATCGATGAGGAGCTGATCATCAAAGCAGCGAAAGAAACCGGCAAAGTGGTGACCGTTGAGGAACATTCCGTCATCGGAGGTCTTGGCGGAGCAGTCTGCGAAGTCCTTTCCGAAAACGCACCGGTTCCGGTGAAACGGATCGGTATGAACGATGTCTTCGGGGAATCCGGTCCGGCTGTGAAACTCCTGGAGAAATACGGTCTTGACGGTAAAGGTGTATACGAATCCGTAAAAGCATTTTTGAACTGAATCAGTCTGACGGACTGCGTCGGCAGCCCCCGGATTGGAAATGATATACTACACATTTATATGTAGAAAGGAGTAACAAGATGAAATACTTAATGGGTATTGACTGTGGAACCGGCAGTGTGCGTGTTGCGATTTTTGACCTCAGAGGACAGAACAGGGCCTATGATATTGCTGAGTATCCCACAACTTATCCTCAGAACGGATGGGCAGAGCAGGATGACAAAGACTGGTATGAGGCATTAAAGAAAGCCATTCCCGGTGCCATCAAGAAATCCGGCGTGAATCCTGAGGATATCGTTGCCGTTACCTGTGACGCCACCACAAGCACCATCGTTTTCCTGGATGAGAACAATCAGTCCGTCCGCAAACCCATGTTATGGCCTGACGTTCGTGCTGCAGCAGAAGCAGCAGAGATTGACAAGATCCGTGACGCTTATCCGGCTACCAGATTTTACAAACCCAGCTTCCGTGCAGATACCATGATCCCGAAATTAATGTGGACCAAGAAGAACCAGCCGGAAGTATGGGATAAGGCAAAGACCATCTTTGACTTTGAAGACTGGCTGAACCTTCAGCTTACCGGAAAACTCACCGTTTGTAAGTCCATCGCTGCTTTCCGCTGGAACTACGATGACAGAAACGGCGGATATCCGAAGGACCTCCTTGAAGCAGTAGGAATCGGTGACTTCCTTGACAAGGTTCCGGCAGATATTCTTCCCGTAGGCGCCGTGATCGGACCGGTCAGCCCCGAGGCAGCGAAGGTGTTCGGTCTTTCTGAAAAAACCATCGTTGTGGAAGGTACCGCAGACTGTAATGCATGTATGTTCGGTGTTGGCGGAGTTAAGCCCAACGGCATGACTCTTATCGGCGGAACTTCCAGCTGTCTGCTTGGTCTGTCTGAGACAGATTTCCATGAGGACGGCGTTAACGGAACATACCCCAACTGTATGTATGAAGGAACCAGCCTTCTTGAGGGTGGACAGACATCCTCCGGCGCGATCCTGACCTGGTTCAGAAATAACCTTCTTCCGGGCTCCTGGCTGCAGGAAGCCACAGAGCGTGAGATAAACATCTATGACCTGATCACTGAGAAAGCTTCCCAGATCCCGATCGGCTGTGAAGGTGTTGTTATGAATTCCGATTTCCAGGGCAACCGTGCTCCTTATGCGGATTCCAAGGCCCGTGGTATCTTCTGGGGATTATCCATCGGTACTACCACAGCCCACATCGCCAGAGCCGTATATGA
>CACZOS010000134.1 GCA_902782815.1 uncultured Lachnospiraceae bacterium
AAACCGCTTATTCTGGCTGGTTTTCTGAGTTTTTACTCTGAAATAACCGGGGGCACCATTAATCAGGATTCGGTTCCTTATTCCCCATTTAATGTTGGCAAAGCAGGCATAATCATAGACAACGTATTTGTCAACCATGTTTAAAAGCTGAAAATAACCAATGTAAGGAAAAAAATAGGGTTGCATAATGCCGATTCTCATTTTTGCTCTCCATGTCAGTAAAATACATAAAATATTTCTGTTACTTCTATATTATTGAGTTAAGATCTATCTCCTTAACAAGGTGCGATAGGCTCTCAAGAAGCTCAGTTTTCTTTTTCCGAGAATCCGATCACCAGTCAGATTAATGGCGGCTTTAATGATCATACCTGCTCCCGGCTTAACAAACTCATCCAGTGTCCGGAAGGCGTACACGCGGCTCCTTCCGTCATCATAGCAAAGAGTGAAGTCCTTACTTTGGTCTAACGGCTGTTTGCTGTAGTCATATGTATCGGAAGTAATTCTTCGGGATTTGGCCGGTCTGACTGCCTTGCAGTAAAGCCCCGAACCGTCAAACCCGTTATTCCTCACTTTGGAAATGACCGGCATAGCCTGATATTTTCCATTAATCTGCATGTATACGCCCATTGCGATGTCCGTAATACTCGTGAACATAGGACAAAGTCTGTGGACATCCCTGTCATTCGGGTCGACTCCCGCAACGCAGTTAATATAATCGGTCCTGCGGTACCTGCTGAATTTATAATTCCTGATATTGTAAGAAAAATCGCGGATCAGACACAGGTCTTCCTCAACCTCTTTCCGGAATACTTCGTATTTGTTTTTCCAGAATCCTGCTCCCCACATATTGCAAATAGCATTTTGTGTGATGATACTGCAGTTGTTATCCGTTTCCAGTCTCACGGGGTAAGAATAACCGCTCACGGAGATCACTTCCGGGTCATCCCGGAAGTAATCTAATGCTTTCAGCATATATTCCAGATAATTCTCGCTGAATTCGGTATCGTCTTCGATATATATGAACTGATCATGTTCCCTGACCACTTCCTGAAACAGAGAGTTTATGTTTTCATCCGCGCCGTAATTTGTGGTTCTCTTAACCAGGTGAAAGCTTCGGAACATGCTGTAGTCTTTCTCCATCAGCTTCAATATTTCTCTGTATCCCGGCCAATGAGACTCTTTTGCCGGGTAATCCAGTCCTATATACAGGTCTACATATTGAGCCCATGGATTCTTCTTCAGGCTGTCAAGACACTTTGCAAGGTGTTGATGGCGGCAGAGTGTGGGCACCATTACCGCTGTTCTGACATTGTTGTAATTACCATTTTTGTTCATAATCATGCCGCCTCTTTCATCACTTTCCGCATCCTTCTAAAAGCAATTCTGCATAATTCTGTAACTCTTCATATTTATATGTTTCTTTATTGAGTAATGTCGGATCATTCTCTCCCTGATCAGTATATCCTGTCAGGCGTATCTGCTTCGGATCTCTTCTTATACGGATATCTGTTCCGCTTTCATTTCGCAGAGCTCCGTAAGAACCGGATACAGTCATGCTGCCGGTCCAGTTTTCAGCATAAAGATTATAGATACCTTCATTTATGAACTGTATGCCATATGATATACCGGACTCACCGCCCCGGATCTGAATCTGACTTCCATCTTTAAAAGTAAGATCCCCGTGTTCAAGGCGACAGCCTATGCTTACAGCAGAAGCCGTATCAGAATTAATACTTACTGAACAATCCTTTTCAAAAATGATCTCTCCCTGAGCATAGAGTGCAAAACTTGCTCCATCGTCTGATCTGGCGTCGCCTCCGGATATTGTCAACGCACCGGGACCACTTACAGTCAGGGTTCTGTCGGAATCCATATAGATACCGATATTTGTATATTTGTCTCTGCACGGAGAAGCCACAATCTCCAGGACAGAACTTTTTCCAAGAACAATATTCAAATTTCCCCAAGAGGCCATCACCATAGGAGAATCCTGGCCTCCGTCCCGGCTTTCCAGGCGGCAGGTCCCCTCAACTTCGATCGTCAGTGCGGTACTGTCCTGCGCATTGTAGCTGATCGCCGTCCCGCCGTTTTCCGGATCCTCTGAAGATATGATATCG
>CACZOS010000135.1 GCA_902782815.1 uncultured Lachnospiraceae bacterium
AATATTGCTGATCTTTTTGTCGGTGATCAGGATATAGGGATCGGAGATCTCAGCCACCATCTTTTCCATATCTGTGGCCATATATGCGGAGATATATCCGCGGTCAAACTGCATACCTTCAACCAGGTCCAGCTCGGTGAGCATGGTCTTGGACTCTTCGATGGTGATGACGCCGTCTTTGGATACTTTTTCCATGGCCTCTGCCACCAGTTTGCCTACTTCCTCATCCCCTGCGGAGATGGCGGCAACCTTGGCGATCTGCTCGCTTCCGGCCACATCCTGGCTCATATCCACGATAGCTTCCACAGCCACATCTGATGCCTTCTTCATTCCCTTTCTCAGGATGATGGGATTGGCGCCTGCAGCGAGGTTCTTCATCCCTTCGCTGATCATGGCCTGGGCAAGGACTGTTGCGGTGGTGGTACCGTCACCGGCAACATCGTTGGTCTTTGTGGCCACTTCTTTTACGATCTGCGCGCCCATATTTTCAAACGCGTCTTCCAGTTCGATCTCCTTTGCGATGGTAACACCGTCGTTGGTGATCAGGGGTGCGCCGTAACTCTTGGACAGAACCACGTTACGTCCCTTGGGTCCTAAAGTGACCCTGACAGTATCTGCCAGCTGGTTAACGCCTGCTTCTAATGCTTTTCTGGCTTCCACGCCATATTTGATCTCTTTTGCCATTTTTACTGCCTCCTGTCAATTCTATTTCTTATCCCTGCGATCACTCAACGATGGCAAGGATGTCTGCCTGCTTAACGATGATGTATTCCTCGTTGCCCAGCTTCACATTGGTTCCTGAATATTTTGAATAGATAACCTTCTGACCAACGCTGACTTCCATCTTGACCTTTTCGGTTCCGGGGCCGACTTCCACAACTTCCGCTTCCTGGGGTTTCTCCTGGGCGGAACTGGTAAGGATAATGCCGGATTCTGTCTTGGTCTCTGCTTCAAGCTGCTTAAGGACAACTCTGTCTGCCAAAGGTACTAATCTCATAATATATGCCTCCTCTGATTCATTCTGATGTTGATATTTGTTAGCACTCAATCTTTATGAGTGCTAATCATTTCCCTTATCATAAGTTTTTTATCGGATAAATGCAAATGACAAATATCGGGTATTTTTTAGTATTTCTTTAATTATTTACAAAATACTCTTTTTTTCTCTGTTTTTCTGCATTTTTCACTCTTTTATTTTTCTGTCTCCCTTTTTCCCCTCTTCTTCAGTTCCCTCATATGGATTCTGGCCTTCTCATAGATATCGTAGGCCGGCTGATAACGGGGACTGTAGTCATTGTGATAATGACCTTTTTCCCGGGGGAGAGCATCTGTCTTCTTCCGGGATTCTTCTCTATTATCCCTGTCCATGATTCCGGGTCAGGGAGCAGTGGTGGCGGATACGGCTCCGTCCTCAGTGGACGCTGCCTCAGTCTCTCCTGCCGACTCCGTGGTGGGGTCTGTCCGGAAATGAATGGTTCCCGGATCGAGGGTCTCCCCGCGGTTCTCATAGAGTTCGGATACGGTAACCAGCTGGAATCCCGCCGCCATAAGATCGGGCACAAATCGTTTCACCGCATCCACATTGTACTCGTGGATATCATGAAGGAGGATCACATCTCCGTCGGTGGCGGTCATGACCATCTTGTAGGTGGCATCCGCGTTCTTGGTCTTCCAGTCCTCAGTGTCCAGGGACCAGTTCATACAGCATAAGCCGTAGCCTTTTACTGCCTGGAGAACGGTCTTGTTGGCAGAACCGTAGGGCGGACGCATCAGGGAAGGTTTCACTCCCAGAGCATCCTCATTGGCCTTGACTGCCTTGCTGATCTCCTGATCCAGAGCCTCAGCTCCCAGAGCGGTCAGCTGCTGGTGGGAGAAGGTATGGGTACCGACCTCCATACCCAGCTCGTACTCTCTCTTCACCACATCCGGATAGTAGCCCACGTTCTGTCCCAGACAGAAGAAGGTGGCCAGGGCATAGTTTTCTTCCAGTGCATCCAGCATGGCATTGGTGGTTTCCGGTTTCGGACCATCATCAAATGTGATGGCAACCATGGGTTTGGAGGGGTCGATGGCGGGAAGGATCCTTAAATCGAAGGACTGCTCCAGTCCGGATCCGTCAGTGGCTTTGGCTGTGACGGTCACCGTGTTCTTCTCCGCCCCTTCATTGGGAGTCAGGACTCCGTCCCCGGATACAGTTACTGCCCCTTCCTTAGAGCATGTCCACTCCAGATCGGTGTTGGTGGCTTCCGCAGGCTCGGTCTTGATGGAAAGCTGCATATCCTTACCCACCCGGAGATATCCCTGGGGCGCCGTCACCGTAAGCGCGGTCATGGGAACGCTGTTGTCCACTTTTTTTTCTGTGGTGGCTTCCGCTTCTTTCTTATCTTTCTTGTCGGCAGCCTTAGTCTCGGTCCTGGTTCCTGTGTTTTCCCTGCGGCTTTTGGCGGGTGAACCCGTCAGTCTTCTGGCGACGGAGAAGATCCCTACGCCCAGGATGACCACCACCAGCAGCAGCAACAGGTATTGTATTCCTTTTTTCATGATTATCTCCTCTTTCTTCTGGCCTTTTCTGTTTTCCGGTCCTTATCATATTGCAGAAGACCGGGAATGTCAAGCCACCGGTATTGACCGGAATTTACCCTGTCTTCCCAGAGAAGACCGGGGTCATCAATAGGAAAGGCGGAAAATCAGGAACTGATTTCCGCCTGTCTTGTCATATGCTGTTGAAACGGGAGAGATTATACTCTGGACAGATACTCTCCGGTTCTGGTATCGATCTTCAGCTTATCCCCCAGATTGACAAAGAGGGGAACATAAACCACTGCGCCTGTCTCAACGGTACAGGGTTTGGTGGCGCCGGTTGCGGTGTTGCCCTTCTCGCCGGGCTCGCACTCGGTAACTTCAAGCTCCACAAACATGGGAGGCTCAACGGCAAAGATGCTGCCGTTCCAGGAAACCATGGTAACCACATCATTCTCACGGACGAATTTCAGGGAATCGCCGATCACTTCCGGAGCCAGAGCGATCTGATCATAAGTCTCCTCATCCATAAAGTTGTAGAGATCACCGTCATTATACAGATACTGATAGTTCTTTCTCTCAATATGTGCCGGTGGGAACTTCTCTGTTGGGCGGAAAGATTTCTCAACCACACTGCCTGTGATCACGTTTTTGTATTTGGTTCTGACAAAAGCCGCGCCTTTCCCCGGTTTTACATGCTGGAATTCCACGATCTGGCATACATTGCCGTCAATCTCAACTGTAAGGCCATTCTTAAAATCACCCGCAGAAATCATATTTCAATCCTCCTTAAAATCAGAACATTTATCCTATATATTTTATAATAAAACCCTCTATATTTCAACCTGTTTTTTGGGCCCTGCCCGGGCTTATACCGCCCTTCTCAGAAGAAAGCCTTCCTTCAGCTTTCCGCCGAGATCGATCCATATCTCCTGTTTGGGATGCGGGGCGGATTCCACGGGATTGCCTTCCCCGTCATAGAGGGCTTTTACCACATAGGTCTCATTGGTCCCGTCGGGGATCATGACCTCGATTTCCTCCCCCACGGAAAACTTATTCCGCTGGTGGATCATGCATCGTCCCTCCCGGTCCACCTTTTCCACGATCCCGATGTAGGTGTACTCCTTGACATAGGTGCTTTCATCATAGATCTGGGCAGTCTCGTCGGTCGGGCCGAAATAGAAACCGGTGGTGAACTGGCGGTATGTGCATTTGGCGATCTCTTTCCGGTAATAGTCAAGGTTCTCCCTGAACCGCTCCGGGGAGATCCGGTAGTCATCGATAGCCTTTCGGTAAGTCCTGGCCACCGCCGCCACATAGAGGGCGGTCTTCATCCGGCCCTCGATCTTGAGGCTGTCTATGCCTGCCCCGATGATCTCCGGTATGTATTCGATCATACACAGGTCTTTGGAATTGAAGATAAAAGTCCCACGGTCATTCTCCTCCACCGGCAGATACTCTCCCGGCCTGGATTCCTCCATCACATAGTATTTCCACCTGCAGGGATGGGTACACTCCCCCTTGTTGGCGCTTCTCCCGGTAAAGTAGGAGCTGAGCAGGCAACGGCCGGAATGAGAGATGCACATGGCGCCGTGAACAAAGGCTTCGATTTCCATATCCTCCGGGATATTCCGGCGGATCTCCGCCAGTTCGCCCAGTGTGAGTTCCCTGGCGGCAACCACCCGGGATGCCCCCAGTTCATGCCAGAAATTATAGGTGGCATAATTGGAGCTGTTTGCCTGGGTGGAGATATGGACGGGGATCTCCGGACAGACTTTCCTGGCCAGGGAAAAGACACCGGGATCGGAGATGATCAGGGCATCCGGACCCAGTTTTTTCAGATCCCTGAAGTATTCCTCCACCCCTGCCAGGTCTTCATTGCGGGCCACGATATTGGCGGTGACATAGACCTTGACTCCCCGGGCATGGGCGTAGGCAATCCCTTCCGCCATATCCTCCCGGGAGAAATTCTTCGCCTTAGCTCTCAAGCCGTACATTTCCCCGCCGATATATACGGCGTCAGCCCCGTAAAAAACAGCGGTTTTCAATACCTCGAGACTGCTGGCGGGAATCAGCAATTCGGTTTTTCTCATCTTTCTCCTTATCCTTTCTCTGCAGTGGGAACCGGTCTGCCCCGGATCAGTTTTCCGGATCTCCTCTTTTTACACTGATGGCCACCCCGTCCCCGCTCTCCAGGATCACGGTGTCCAGAAGGTCGGAGTGGGTGAGGGCATAAAGATATTCTCTCATCCTTGCATGAATGGTGTGGTTCCTCCTGCGGATCCCGTAGCGGGAGTTGATCACGTCCCCGTCCTGGAGCACATTGTCGGAAACCAGGACTCCTCCCTCTGAAAGCAGCCGTACGGCATCGGGCAGGAAATGGATGTACTGGCCCTTGGCCGCATCCATAAAGATGAAATCGTAAGGCCCCCCAAGCTTCTTCAGCCAGTCTGCGGCGTCTCCCTCCAGCAGGCTGATCCGGTCTTCCATACCGGCCATGCGCAGATTTGCCTTGGCCCGCTCAATCCTGGGCGGATAGTTTTCGATGGTGGTGATCCGGGTGGTTTTCGGTGTGTGTTCACCCATAAAAACCGAAGAAAACCCTATGGCAGTTCCCACTTCCAGGATTCTCTCCGGCTGTTTCATTTTAAGCAGTATTCGCAGCAGTTCTCTGGTTTCCGGCCGGATGATGGGCACATCACCTGAGACGGCTTCTTCCTCAATGGCCTTTAAAACCCGGGAATCCCGGTCCACATAAAAGGACCGGATAAAATCAATGATACGGTCATCTCCGGTCATTGTTCCGCCTCCTCCCTGGGTATGAGCGCCTTGAGGATCTCTGAAGGCTTCATGGCCGAATTCACCGGATAATCTCCGGGGCCGATCTTGTCATAATCATCCATAAAACGCACGGAAAGGGCAAAGATCCTCTTGTCCCGGATGATGGACAAGTATTCCAGCTCCTCCCCGATCTCCATGAGGGATTCCCCCTCATCGATATGGATGACCGCCTCCACCACCGAGGAGGTGCCGGCCACATCCTTGGCCCGGTCAGAAAATACCCGGTAGCCGAAGTTCCTGCAGGTTTTGAACAGATAGACCAAAACCATCGCGATGAGTATCAGGGTCAGTGTTTTAATGCAGAAGATCAACGCTTTTTTTATCATGTTATCTCCCATGGCCCGATCGGTCGCTGATCCGATCGGATCTTCCTTTCTTCAGGTTCCCCGGCCTAGTCCATGTAGGAAATGTCCAGGTCGATGTTTTCAAACACCTGATTCTGGACCTTTCTCATGGTCTTGCAGAGGGTCTGTTCCGTGATCATAAACCGGGCTACCAGAGGCTCGCTTAAGACATCCGCATACTCTGAATAGAGTTTCCGCGCCTCCTCGTTGGCCTTGTCGGCATCCTCCAGGAGCTGGACTGCCAGATTCTTTCGGCGGTATTCATTCACCCTCCGGTAGGTATCTTCGTATCCTTTAAGCTCCTGAAGTTCCCTCTGATAGCGGGTATAGTCATCCGAATTCAGGATCAGGTCCCTGAGTTCCAGAGTCTTGTCCAGAATCTCTCTGATCTGTTCTTTTCTTTTTTCTTCTTTATCCTGCTTCATCTTGTGTTCTGTCTTTCTTATCCGCTGTCCCGGTCAGACCTCCGTGATGATGGGAAGGATCATGGGACGCCGTTTCATCCGCTTCCAGATAAAGTCGGACAGGTCATCCCGGATGGTGTTTTTGATCCGGCCCCAGTCATTGATCTTCCGCTCGTTGCAGTGGTCCAGGGAATCCATGACCACCTGTTTTGCCTCCAGGATCAGGTCTTCGCTTTCCCTGACATAGATAAATCCCCGGGAGACGATATCCGGTCCCGACAAAAGCATGTTGTTGTAACGGTCAAGGGTGACCACAACGATAAACAGTCCGTTCTGGGACAGGTTCTGCCGGTCTCGGAGGACAATATTGCCCACGTCGCCGACGCCCAGGCCGTCTACAAATATCCCTCCTGCAGTGACCCTGTCCACCAGTTCCGCCTTCTGTTCGGAGAGGGAAAGGACATCACCGGAATGGAGAATAAGGACATTCTCCTTGGGGATACCCATCTCCATGGCCAGTTCCTTATGCCTCTTCAGATGGCGGAACTCTCCGTGAACGGGAATGGCGTAACGGGGTTTTGTCAGGGTGTAGATCAGTTTGATCTCCTCCTGACAGGCATGACCGGATACATGGGTATCCTGGAAGATCACCTTGGCTCCCTTTTTGGCCAGTTCGTTCATGATCCTGGAAACCGCCTTCTCATTTCCCGGAATGGGATGGGAACTGAAGATGATCACATCCCCCGGAACGATGGAAACCTTCCGGTGTATGGAATTGGCCATACGGGACAGAGCTGCCATGGTCTCTCCCTGGCTCCCTGTGGTGATCAGCACCAGCTGTTCATCGGGATATCTCCTCATCTCCTCGATGTCGATGAGGGTATTTTCAGGTATGTGGATGTATCCTAATTCGGCGGCGGTGGAGATGGTATTCACCATGCTCCTGCCTTCCACGATAACTTTCTTGTTCAGTTCGTAGGCACAGTTGATAATCTGCTGTACCCTGTCCACATTGGACGCGAAGGTTGCCACGATGATCCTGTGGTCCTTATTGTCCTCAAATACATTCTTCAGTGTCTTCCCCACGGTTCTCTCCGAGGGGGTAAATCCTTCTCTTCCTACATTGGTGCTGTCACACATGAGGGCCAGCACACCCTTCTTGCCAAGCTCGGCAAAACGCCCCAGGTCGATGGCATCACCGAATACCGGTGTGTAGTCTATCTTAAAATCGCCGGTGTGGACGATCACACCCGCGGGGGTATAGATGGCAAGTGCCGCAGCATCACTGATACTGTGATTGGTTTTGATGAATTCAATGCGAAAACATCCCAGATTGATGGACTGGCCGTGTTTGATCACCTTTCGTCTGGTCGTGTTCATCAGGCCGTGCTCTTTCAGTTTGTTTTCGATCAGACCCATGGTGAGCTTGGTGGCATAAATGGGAATATTCAGCTCTTTGAGCAGATAGGGAATAGCCCCGATATGGTCCTCGTGCCCGTGGGTGATCACCAGTCCTTTTACCTTTGATGCATTTTCTTTCAAGTAAGTGAAATCCGGAATAACCAGATCTATGCCTAACATCTCTTCGTCAGGAAAAGCCAGACCACAGTCTACCACGACGATATTGTCCTCGTACTCAAAGGCCGTGATGTTCATTCCGATCTGCTCTAATCCTCCGAGAGGTATTATCCTCACTGACTCTTTTACCGTTTTCTTCAAGTTTCTACCTCCATTGTCGGTTCTGAGGCAGGATAACCTTATGACGGTGCTTGCAGCAAAATCCGTATTCTGTTGTATTCCTTATCCCGTAGGATCCTCCCTGGGATGATCCCCGGAATTCTAGTAAAAAAACCCGTCCATATACCAGAGTATCTGTCGGAGGGTCCTTTCCTTGCCGCTAAACAGCCGCAAAAGCATTATTCCACTTCAAAATCCAAATCTTCCATTAACTGTTCAAATATTTTGGAGATGGACATCATCTCCTCCTCATCCGTGACCTCCTCATAGGTGCTTTCTTCACGGCTGGGGGATTCTTTTTCCTTCAGGATGAAAGCGTAGGCTTCTTCTGTTTCTTCGTCCCAGTTCCCATCTTCGGAAGGGGATACGAGCAGATAATTCACTCCGTTGATCCTGGTCTGTTCCAGGACAGCCAATTCGATCTTCTCCCCTTCTTCGGTATAGAAGGGAATCATTGTAAAACCTTTCATCATATCTCCTCTTGATCTTCTTCCGTCTTCTCTTCCTTCTGCTCGGTCATGGGGTGGGCATCCATATAGGACTGCAGGATCAATGCTGCAGCCATCCGGTCAATCTTCTCCTTCCGATGTTCACGGCGAACGCCTCCTTCCATGAGGATACGCTCCGATTCTATGGTGGTCAGTCTCTCATCCCACAATACGACTTCCAATCCTGTTCTGCGTTCCAGCATATCCCGGAACTCCATGGTCTCCAACGCACGGTCTCCCAGACTGTTATTCATGTTTTTGGGCAGACCGAGTATGATCTTCTCAATCCGGTATTCTTCAGCCAGGGCTTCGATCCTTGCCAGGGTCTGTCTCAGCTTCTTTCCGGACTTGCGGAAGATCGTCTCCACGCCCTGGGCGGTGATCCCCAGGCGGTCACTGACGGCAACGCCCACCGTCTTTGTCCCGTAATCGAGACCCATCCAACGTCTTTCCATAATTACTTCAGCTGTGTTTCAATATAGTTCTCAAAAAGAACCTCGATGATCTCGTCTCTCTCAACCTTCATGATAATGCTCCTGGCATTATTGTGGCTGGTGATATAAGTAGGGTCTCCCGACATAATATAGCCCACGATCTGATTCACCGGATTATAGCCTTTTTCCGACAATGCTTCATAAACATCCCTGATGATGGACTTCACGTCATATTCCTGCTCTTTAACCACCTGAAAGAACTGCGTATTATTGTTCGACATCGCTACCTCCTTCCCGCAAATTTCAAGATTCGCTTACCATTTTACTATGGTTAACCCTAAAATTCAATGGAAACTTTACCCAGCATGCCCTGCCCGTCCAAAGATTGTTCAATTATTGCGTCAATAATCTGATTAGATTTCAGGGAAAGGGATGTGTCTTCCATCGGGACCAGAACCCTCATATAGCGCTCTGTATAGCCCTGCATATACCTTTTTCCGTCACGGATGACCTCCTCCTCCAGAAGCACGCTCTCCTTCCGGCCGATCCGGGAGGATTCAAAGGCCGCCTTATGCCTTTTTACCATATCCAGCAGGATATCCGAACGCCGGGCCTTTGTCTTATCATCCACCTGTCCCGGCATCTTTTCGGCCCTGGTACCCTTTCTGACCGAAAACTTAAAGACGTGCATCTCATAGAGATTTATCTCCTCCAGATAGGCTGCGGTCCGGTCAAACTCCTCGTCCGTCTCCCCGGCAAAACCCACGATGATGTCCGTGGTCAGGGCCGGCTCATCATAATAGCGTCTGAGAAGCCGTACCGCCTCCAGGTATTCCCGGGTGTCATACTTTCGGTTCATCCTTTTCAGGGTTTCGTCACAGCCACTCTGCAGGGAGAGATGGAAATGAGGACAGACCTTTTCACAATCCTTCAGGCTTTTGACAAAGGATTCGGTGATTATGCGGGGTTCCAGAGAACCCAGCCTGATCCTCCTGATCCCCTCCACCTCATTGAGCTGGCCGATCAGGGTCAGAAGATCTGTGGTTCCCAGATCCTTCCCGTAGGAACTCAGGTGGATGCCGGTAAGGACGATCTCCAGATAGCCCTTGTCCGCAAGCTGCCTGACTTCCCTGAGGATATCCCCGGGCTGCCGGCTTCGTATGCGGCCCCTGGTGTAGGGGATGATACAGTAGGAACAGAACTGGTTGCAGCCGTCCTGGATCTTCAGATAGGCCCTGGTGTGGTCGTTTACACGGGTGACGAAAAGGGGTTCATATTCCGCTCCCCGGCCCAGGTCCGTCAGCTCGCAGATCTTCTCCTTCTCCCGGAAATACCGGTCCAGAATGTCCCCGATGTCTTTTTTCTTGTTATTTCCGATCAGGATGTCCGCGGTCCCCTGCTCAAGGAGATCATTTTCTCCAGACTGGATATAGCATCCCGCAGCCACCACCACCGCCTCAGGATTCTTTTTTCTGGCCCGGTGGATCATCTGGCGGCTTTTCCGGTCGGCAATATTGGTGACGGAACAGGTATTGATCACATAGACATCCGCCTCCTCCTTAAAATCCACGATGGTGTATCCCCGGCTTTCCAGGATCTCCGTCATGGCATTGGTCTCGTATTGATTGACTTTACATCCCAGGGTGAGAAATGCCGCTTTTTTATCCATTTGGAACCATCCTTTCCTGATTGACAATTATCTGAAAAAAAGGTACTATAAACATAACATAATCACAGTAAAGAAGGGGGATTTTTCCGATGAAAACAGTGAAAGTATCTTTGAATTCTATTGATAAAGTGAAAACTTTTGTAAACCTGATCAACCGTTTTGACGCAGAGTTTGACCTGGTTTCCGGCCGTTACGTGATCGACGCCAAGTCCATCATGGGGATTTTCAGTCTGGACATTTCCAAGCCCATCGACCTGAATATCCACAACTGCGACAATATCGATGAGATCCTGGAGCAGCTTACTCCTTACATCATCGAGGATGCAGAGTAAGTTCCTGAGGATCGTCAGATCATCCGGTTTTTGTTCCCATACCATAAAAGCGAAGAGGAAAGCTGAAGGCTTTCCTCTTTTTTTGTCGGTAAGCGTCACTTTAACCCTTCTTTCCGGATCCCGGGATCAGGGCCGGACCATAAGGATCTCTTCCGTCTCAATGGCCGCTCTGAAAAGGTCGTCGATGCAGTCATCCAGCTTGCGCTCGGATTTTTTAATGACATCAAGGCGGGGCTTGGTCACCGGGTGCTTGGCCACAAAAATGGTACAGCAGTCCTCGTAGGGAAGGATGGATGTCTCATAGGTGCCGATCTTTTCCGCCGTGCTGATGATGTCCTGTTTGTCCATGCCGATACACGGGCGGAATACAGGCATGGTACAGACCTCATTGGTCACGAAGAGGCTTTGCATGGTCTGGCTTGCCACCTGGCCGATGCTCTCCCCGGTAACCAGGGCCAGACAGTCACTCTTTGAAGCAAAGTGTTCGGCGATCTTCATCATGTAGCGCCGCATGATGATGGTCAGCTCATCGTGGGGGCACTTCTCGTAGATGGCCATCTGTATGTCCGTGAAATT
>CACZOS010000136.1 GCA_902782815.1 uncultured Lachnospiraceae bacterium
ATCGCTGCGGGCAGTTTTAAGGAGAAAAACAGGCTGTTGGGATTCCTAGCCATAACCGCTTTTGCCTGCATGTTTTTTGGAGCCGTGGGGAGCGCAAAGCTTCCGAAAGAGATTTTTGGAGTGGCAGAAAGATTCAGCACATACAGTGCGGTCCTCTTTACGGCTGTGCTGGGAGTATATGGATTCATTTCCAGCGGGAAACGTGCTTAACGGATTCACCTGACGGAGCTGTTACGGTTTTGTCTGAAATTCTCGAAATGGATGATGCTTTTCCAAAGGGACTTTATCTTCGCAAGGTAGACAGTAATCTTTGGCTTCGGGGCTATGTGTGTGATGCTTCATACAGTTTTCCGGGTGACGCGCTGTTTGCTTTTCAAACCCACCAAGGCGCGCTTCTGCCGAGGCAGGAACTGTAAGGAAAATAAATTTCCGGTAAAATGGATCCGGCAGAAATGATCAGGAGAGAAATCCCCTGATCATTTCTGCGTATTCATCCCCAAGCGGCATTCTCTGAATCATAATCATTCTCACATATCATCAGTATACGAACCTATCGACGTAATGCCAAGAATGCTTACTAAAAACCAATCTCTTTAAGATATGCAGTGACCTGTTCCTTCGCTTTGTCCGGATCATTCTGGGCTGTTTTCCCTGTAATCGCAAAGCCATCCTTTACTTCTGCATCCGGTATGATCTTGGCGATCTCCTGATCTGTCCCAGCTACGCCGCTGCCGCCATGTGTATTGAACGGATATATTGTCTTTCCGGAAAAATCATAGCTTTCCAGTAATGTATAGATCGGCATAGGCAGACCGCCCCACCAGATCGGATAGCCCAGAAAGATTGTCTGATAATCCTCCGGGTTGATGGGCAGTTCTTTCAGTTCCGGTCTTTCGTTATCTTCCCGCTGCTGCGTTGCAACATCCAGCATCTCGTCATAGCTTACCGGATAATCCATAACCGTTTCTATCCGGAGCAGGTCTGCTCCAAGCTTATCGGCAAGCATCTCTGCCACGATCTGAGTATTTCCCTTCTCAATATACCCAACTTCCCAGTTTTCCCCCGCACGGGAAAAAAACACTACCAGGATATCAGAACTACCTGCTGACGTTTCTTCTTCCGTAATCATCTCCTGTGCACCAGCAGATAAGGACAGCATCAGAGCGGTTGTCATCATCAATAGTAACCCGGCAATTTTTTTTCTAAAGTTCATTTCACATTCCTCCTGCAGTCCCAGTATTTACTGTAAAGTTCCCTGATCTGCTCCGTGTCATTCATTCCTTCTGCTCCTTTGGGTCCAGATATTTGATGACCCTTGCCGGTACCCCTCCGACAACTGCGTAAGGCGGCACATCCTTTGTGACCACTGCTCCTGCAGCTGCCACGGCATACTTTACAAACCATTTACGGCAAGCCATTTTTGTACAGCTGTCTTTGACTGCGAAGCGCTGCTGCCGGTAATGGGCAGCCCCTTTTTCACATCTGCACCGGGTGCCAGCTTCTTTATTTCGCGTTCACTGCCTCCCATGCCGCTTCCTTCATTTGTGCAAAGAGGGAGGATCGTTTTACCTGAAAAATCATACCTTTCCAGGAAAGTGGCTACAGCCATCGGTATCGTTCCCCAATAGTTCGGATAGGCCAGCACGACCTTGTCATAATCCTCAATACCGTCCAGGTAAGAAGCAAGCTCCGGGCGGGCTTTTGCGCGAAGGTCTCTTTTTGCCTCCTCAATACAGGTCATATAGACCGGGGAATAGGGTTCTTTCATCTCTATTTTGAAGCTGTCAGCCTGGATTAGTTCGTTTATTATATTCACAACGATCTCTGTATTCCCTGTTTTGACGTATCTCATTGCACCGCCAAAGTAGTTTTCGTCTGCCCTTGAAAAAAATGCGATCAATGTCTTTGCCATCACTATATCCTCCCGATATATGAATTCCCGATTGGTTCTAATGTTTCATGCTTCTTTTTCTTTCTGCCTTTATTTTTCCACATCACTATTGTAAAGTCCAATTCAAATACCCTATAATAGATTTAATTATTAAATAACAGGAGAAAGCATATGACTACGAAGCAGATCGATTACTGCATTAAACTGGCGCATACACTGAATTTCAGCCGGGCAGCAGAAAACATGTTTGTCAGCCAGCCAACTTTTTCTTATCAGATCAGATTGTTGGAGGAAGAAGTTGGATTTGCGATCTTCGACCGTAATGGGAAAGGTGCCTCGCTCACCCCGGCAGGTGCCCAGTTTGTCACATATCTTGCCGGCATGAGGGAAGACTTAAAGCGTGCCATTCAGCAGGGGCAGAATTTCAGTGCAAAGTATCAGGACAGCATTACGATCAGTCTTATGGTCAGGCAGGCGCTTTATTTCCTTCCGGAGGCCATACAGCTTTTTTCGGAAAGCGATCCGGCCGTACAGATACTCCCATTATTTCAATACGAAGGGGGAATGGAAACATTTCTTAAAGGCGACACGGATATCCTGTTTACCCTGAACGAGCATACCCGGCAGATTCCCGGTATCCGTATCCATGACCTGTTTGAAAGCCGTATCTATCTCATCGCCGGAAAAGACGATCCCCTTGCCGAAAAGAATCTGATTACAGAACAGGATCTGTACGGGAGAACCCTGATGGTCGGGGGAGGGTCTCCTGCAGCATTGCGCCAGGTTCAGCAGCGACTGATCGCCACAGGAAAAATTAATTACTTTAACAGTCCTGACCATGATACAACGCTCATAAATGTTGCTGCTAAGAGAGGCATCTGCCTTGCTCCCGGCTTCTTAAATGATCACAGCGGGCAGTTTACATGGATCCCGTTTGACTGCAGTGAAAAATTTACATGCCAACTGATCAGTCACAGGACAGATCATCGGGAGAGCATGCATCGCTTTATTGAGATTATGCAGAAACTATGCCGGGATGCTGTTGCATTTCCGTTCTGATCATCCACATCATCCCTGGTAATGGCTGGTTATCCGGCACAATCAAATTGGGCACGCTGCCATTCTTGCTGTGTTTCTTGTGATTGTCGGATATCTGCTGTACCATAAAGCAATAGCATTGCAGAGAGCAGCCTGGATCAGACGATCGGGAATATGCCTGTCAACCCAATGGCTCCTGCGAATAATGAATCTGGATCATGCAATTGGCGTAATGCAGGGAATGCCTGCATGGCTGGGGTCATGATTGGAAGCATTTGGGAGAAGTAGAAGATGAATGAACCGGTGAAAATATCGATAGCGACCTGGACCTTTCTTTACGGGCAGTATGAGAAAGATCCCTGGTCTTTGGAAAAGATTATGAAATGGACTGCCGGGGCAGGTTTTGACGGTACGGAGTTCTGTGGATTTCATCTGCCTTCAATGGAGGATACGTATGATACACAGGAAAAATGCAGTGCTC
>CACZOS010000137.1 GCA_902782815.1 uncultured Lachnospiraceae bacterium
ATGGCTCCTTGGTCAAGTGGTTAAGACACCGCCCTTTCACGGCGGTAACAGGAGTTCAAATCTCCTAGGAGTCATATGGCGCAGTAGCCAAGTGGTAAGGCAATGGTCTGCAACACCAGTATCCACCGGTTCAAATCCGGTCTGCGCCTCTAAAATAAAAAAAGGATTTCCTGTTGGACAAACAGGAAATCCTTTTTTTATTTTTACAATTCAATACGCCCGTCCAGAGCTCTGGACAGGGTTACTTCATCGATGTATTCCAGCTCACCGCCGATGGGCACGCCGCTGGCGATGCGGGAAAGCTTCAGGTTATAGGGTTTAAGCTTCTTTGTGATGTACATGGCGGTGGCTTCGCCGTCCAGACTGGAGTTGGTGGCCAGGATCACTTCTTTGACAAGACCGTCCCGGACGCGGTCCTCCAGCTCCTTAAAGCGGATATCGTCGGGACCCTTTCCCAGGCTGGGGACCAGGGAACCCTGCAGAACATGATACAGGCCGTTATACTGCCCGGTCTTCTCATAGGCTGCCAGATCCTTGGTGTGTTCCACCACCATGATGGTGCTGTGATCCCTTCTGTCACTGGAACAGATGGGGCAGACCTCTTCATCAGTCAGGGTGCAGCATATCTTGCAGTAGCGGATGTTTTTCCGCGCACTTATCAGGCTTTTTGCCAGATGTTCCACATGTTCTTCCGGCATATTGATGATGTGGAAGGCAAGCCGCTGGGCTGATTTTCCCCCGATTCCGGGGAGACGCCGGAGTTCATTGATGAGATTGGTGATCTCTTTGCTGTAGTAGTTCATCAGAACCCGAATCCTCCGCCTAAACCTGCGGTAAATTTCCCAAGCTGGGCCTGGCTGTCTGCTTCCATGGCGCGAAGGGCTTCATTGGTGGCGGCCAGAATAAGGTCTTCCAGCATCTCGATATCCTCCGGATCCACAACTTCTTCAGCAATCTTTACGGAAGTGACTTCCTTCTTTCCGGAGACCGTGACCTTCACTACGCCGCCTCCTGCGCTGGCCTCGTAACTTTTTTCTTCCAGGGCCTTCTGGGTCTCTTCCATCTGGCGCTGCATCTTCTGTGCCTGTTTCATCAGGTTGCTCATGTTCCCCATTCCTCCTGGGTAACCGCCTCGTTTAGCCATATTTATTCTCCTCCGTTATCCGTTATTTAAAACATTTATAAGATAACATATTTATCCCTCATCGTCCACTTCCACCTCAACAAGATGGATGGAAGACAGGTTGATCGGGGATACTCCGGACTGTCTGACGATATTTTCCATAATACACTGGAAAGTAACCTTCTTTTTCGTCTGTTCCGCCACCATATCCGACAGAAGTCCCAGGTTCTCCTGATTATTTTGCTCGAAGTAATTTTTCCCCATGGCATCCTTCTCTTTAAAAATGAGAAGCAGCTTCTGGCTGTCCTCGGAAACCGCAACCCGGGCCGTTTTCAGATAATGGCTCATGGGATAGGAAATGTTGCGGATGATTCCCTGCCACTGGGAAGCGATGTTTCTGAGATCGGTGATCTGTGCCGGGGAAAAACGGTCTCTGAGGGCTTCTTCCGCCTGGTCGCCGGTCAGCAGCCTGCTTTTTGCCCCCTGTCTGCCTGTGCCGGAATGGTTGGCCTCCGGAGCTCCGGAGGGGGACTCTGCAACGAAGAAACCTTCATCCAGCCTGTTTTCCAGCATCCGCAGTCTCTCCTCAAGGCTGTCCGTATTTGTCTCCATACGGGGATGGCATAATTTGATGAATCCGACCTCCATCAGGACCCGTTTCTGGGTGGCATAACGGAGCTGGTTGGACAGTTCCGACAATATGCGGATAAAGCGGAGCAGGGATCCGGTCTCAATGGCCCGGCTGTCCTCCCGGAGCTGGGCGATGACATTTTCAGACATCTCCAGATTATCTTCCCCGGCTGAGGGATCCTTAAGGATAAGAAGGTTGCGCAGGTACCAGATAAAGTCAGAGAGGAACTGGATCAGCTCCCTTCCCTCGTTGATTCCGTGGTCAATGATCTTTAGAACCTCCCCGGTCTCCTGTGCCAGAATGTGCCTCAGCAGATCCCGGTAGATAGCGGTATCCACGGTGCCCAGGACAGAAAGGACATTGTCGTAAGTGAGGGTCTGGCCCGGATAAAAAGCGATGCACTGGTCCAGCAGACTCAGCGCGTCACGCATGGACCCGTCGGCCACCCTTGCGATATAGGACAGGGCTTCCGGTCTGGCGTCGATCTTTTCCTTATCCATCAGGTGGGTCAGATGTCTGGTAATGGTGTCAATGGAAATCCGCTTGAAATCATATTTCTGGCATCGGGAGAGGATGGTGATGGGGATCTTATGCTTTTCCGTGGTAGCCAGAATGAAGATCACGTAGGAGGGGGGTTCCTCCAGGGTCTTCAGCAAGGCGTTGAAAGCGCCGGGGGACAGCATGTGGACCTCATCGATGATATAGACCTTATATTTTCCCGAAACAGGAGAGTACTGTACCTGGTCGCGGATCTCCCGGACATTGTCCACCCCGTTGTTGGAGGCGGCATCGATCTCGATCACATCCATGGAAGACCCGTTGTTGATGGCCTGACAGGAGGGGCAGCAGTTGCAGGGATTCCCCTCCACGGGCTGTTCGCAGTTTACTGCCTTGGCGAACAGCTTGGCCAGGGAGGTCTTGCCGGTTCCTCTTGTTCCGCAGAACAGATAGGCATGTCCGATCCTCTGGTAGATGATCTGATTGCGAAGTGTACGGACGATGGCATCCTGGCCCCGGACTTCGTCAAAGTCCCGGGGGCGCCATTTCCGGTATAAAGCCATATATGACATGGGTTTTTCTCCCTGGTCTAACAGTAACGGTCTTTGATAAGATTCCGGTAGATTTTTGTGGCGAGTTCCTCCAGATACAGATAGTTGTTCAGTTCCGGATGCTCCAGGACGATCTGGAGGAGGATATTGAGGATGGATCCGATGGCCTTTCCGTCGGTAATGCCCAGAGCTTTCAGATCATTTCCGTTGATCTTCATTTCATCTAAGGAAAGGCAGTCATGGGCCTCCATGATCTCACGGTAGGCAGCGATGGCTTCGTCCAGCTGCCGGATCTTGTGGTCGCGCAGATAGTTGCTCTGGGCCATGACGTCCGCCCGCATCACCTGAACCAGATAGGGGAAGAGGGTGGGGGTAACCAGATTGAGTATCCTTCTCAGATTGCGCCGGCCCGTGGTCAGCGTATCCTGGAAGCGGGTATCATGATAGAGGATGAGTGTGCGGACAAGTTTGATGGTATTATTGTCAAATCTCAGCCGTTTCATGATCTCCCGGGTCAGATCGGCGCCTGCCTGGTAATGTTTATAAAAATGGTCGATACCCCGGGAGTCCGTGGTCCGGGTCTGGGGTTTTCCGATATCGTGAAAAAGCATGGTGAGACGCAGCACGGG
>CACZOS010000138.1 GCA_902782815.1 uncultured Lachnospiraceae bacterium
CATGTTCAGGATATACTGATCAACGGTACCGGCGGCAGGGAAGTGAAAGTCTACTATAAAGGACAGCGGGGAGAGGGCATCTACGATGTGGCTTTCGAAGGCCTGATCCGGAATGTCCAGAGACGTTACCGGGAGAACCATTCCGAGCGGATGAAGGCCGAGTATGAAGAATTTATGACCATAACCCCCTGTATCGGCTGCAATGGGCAGAGGCTGAAGCCTGAATCCCTGGCTGTTACCGTGGGAGACTATAACATTTATGAGCTGACGAGCCTGTCTATGAGAGGTATTCTTGGCTTTTTCGACCGGCTGGAACTCAGTGACCGGCAGAAACTGATCGGCCACCAGATTCTCCGGGAGATCAAAGCCAGAGTAGGATTCCTCAACGAAGTAGGCCTGGATTATCTGAAACTGTCCCAGGCTACCGCCACCTTATCCGGCGGGGAATCCCAGCGGATCCGTCTGGCTACCCAGATCGGCTCCGGTCTGGTGGGGGTCGCCTATATCCTGGACGAGCCCAGTATCGGCCTTCATCAGAGGGACAATGATAAACTGATCGCCGCGCTGAAGCGGCTGCGGGATCTGGGCAACTCCCTTATCGTGGTGGAACACGACGAGGATACCATGCTTGCAGCGGACTATATCGTGGACATCGGCCCTCTTGCCGGGTCGGAAGGAGGACAGGTGGTGGCCGCGGGAACAGCCCGGGACCTGATGAACAACCCGGATTCCCTTACCGGTGCGTATCTGAGCGGGAGACTGCAGATTCCGGTGCCTGCGGAGAGGAAGATCCCCACAGGATGGATTGAAGTCCGGGGGGCCAGGGAGAACAATCTGGCAGATATTGACGTCCGTATCCCCCTGGGGGTCATGACCTGTGTCACGGGTGTCTCCGGATCAGGAAAGAGTTCCCTGATCAACGAGATCCTTTACAAAAAACTGGCAAATGTACTGAATCATGCCCGGATCAAGGCAGGAGCCCACAAGAAAATCACCGGCCTTGAACAGCTGGATAAGATCATCAATATCGATCAGTCACCCATCGGCCGGACACCCCGGTCCAACCCGGCTACCTATACCGGAGTCTTTGATCAGATCAGAGAACTTTTCTCCATGACCAGGGATGCCAGGATGAGGGGCTATGATAAGGGAAGGTTCAGTTTTAATAAGAAGGGAGGCAGGTGTGAAGCCTGCGCGGGTGACGGAATCATCTAGATTGAGATGCATTTCCTGCCGGATGTATATGTGCCTTGTGAAGTCTGTCAGGGCAAAAGGTATAACCGGGAGACCCTGGAAGTACGCTATAAGGGAAAGAATATCTACGAAGTGCTGGACATGACCGTGGAGGAAGCCTGTACATTTTTTGAGAGTGTGCCGTCCATTTACCGTAAATTGAAGACTCTCTATGATGTGGGACTGACATATATCCGTCTGGGACAGCCCTCCACCACCCTTTCCGGAGGTGAAGCCCAGAGAGTGAAACTGGCCACCGAGCTGAGCCGCCAGAGCACGGGCAAGACCATCTATGTGCTGGACGAACCCACTACGGGACTGCACTTTGCCGATGTGGACAAACTCCAGTCCATCCTGAACCGGCTGAAAACCGGCGGAAATACCGTGGTGGTCATTGAACATAATCTGGAAGTGATCAAGACGGCGGATTACATTATCGATATGGGACCGGAAGGCGGGGAAGGCGGCGGTCATGTGATCGCCAGCGGAACACCGGAAGAGGTGATGGAAACCCCGGGATCCTACACGGGGATCTACCTGAAGAAATATTTGAAAGAACGAAGAAAATGAAGCGGACAGGAGGTGAGGAGATGGATCAGTTGACCAAAGTTTTGCTGGTGGGAGTAAATATCAATAACGATCCGGATTTCGAACGTAATCTTGCTGAACTGGAAGCCCTGGCCGAGGCCTGTGCCATGGAAGTGGTGGGGGTGGAGAGGCAGAACCTGCCTCAGGCCAATACAGGGGTTTATGTGGGAACCGGCAAAGTGGATGAGATCAAGGCCTTTGCCCACATGATGGATGCGGAGATGGTCATCTTCGACAACAGCCTGTCCCCCATGCAGCTGAGAAATCTGAATGAGATCATTGAACTTCCGGTCATGGACCGGACCAACCTGATCCTCATGATCTTCTCCTCCCGGGCCAGGACCAGGGAGGCCCGGATCCAGGTGGAGACTGCCCGGCTCCAGTATGAGCTGCCCAGGCTGACCGGGATGGGCCTGGTCTTAAGCCGGCAGGGGGGCGGAAGCAGCGGCGGTCTGGCCAACAAGGGTGCCGGTGAGAAAAAGCTGGAGCTGGATAAACGGAAGATCCGCCATCGGATCTCCGAGTTGAAAAAGGAACTGAAAGAGATTGAACTTCACAGGGAGACCCAGAGGAAACGCAGGCTGATCCAGGGAATTCCCCAGGTTGCTCTGGTGGGCTACACCAACGCGGGCAAATCCACCCTCATGAATGCTCTCCTCAGCGCCTATGGTGCGGAAGAAGAGAAGAAGGTCTATGTGGAGGATATGCTTTTCGCCACCCTGGACACCACCGTACGGAGG
>CACZOS010000139.1 GCA_902782815.1 uncultured Lachnospiraceae bacterium
CGCCTTATACGGCGTTGGGGTCGTGGAAATAATCTGACGCAGCATCACTTTTGGACTGCCGCCTGACGCAGGAGGGTTTTTCTTGCATCAGCAGAATTATGGCAGCACTACTCGACGAAGGCCCATGCCGCGGCATCAGTCTTGTTGAAGAACCTGAGATTGCAATACGCAAATTCCTAAACCGGGCACAAAGCTTTAAGCTGAGTCCTGATGATTATGAGGTGATAAAAACGATAGGAGAACGCTGGGACAAAGATGAGCTGATTGCCAGCCTCTGCGAAAATCTCATATATAGATAGACTCTGCCGGATGCTTATGATCATCAAAATTTGCAGCGGCCCAAGGGAACAGATACGGTATATTACGTTTGAGTCCCTATCTGATCGAACTAAAAAATCCCGGTACTACACCGGGATTCTTTCATAAAACATTTCAAGATCTTCCATGTTAAGATTCAGTCTTTCTGTCATTGTTTTTTCCTCCGTTTTTTTCTGGATTTCTTTTTTCTGGCCTTAATATAATATAAGAGGTGTCACATAAAACAATTACCTATAAAATCAGAGTCAGTCCACAGTCTCAAGACTCACGTATATTTTACATAGATTTCAAATAAATAGAACCTTATTTTTACTTTCTTTATGTAGATTAGACTTATTATATACAGGGATTACTCAGAGGGAGGAAATGTATGGATATCTTATCGTTGTTACAATTGTTCGGGGGAGTCGGACTGTTTCTGTTTGGCATGAGCCTGATGGGATCTTCCCTGGAACTGCTGGCGGGAGGAAGCCTTCAGCGTATATTGGAGGCATTGACTACCAGTAAGAAAAAGGGAGTCGGAGAAATAAAAGGATGGGGGCTGGGTACTGCCGTGACAGCGATCATCCAGAGCTCTGCCGCCACCACCATCATGCTGATCGGTTTTGTTAATGCCGGGATCATGAAACTGGGGCAGGCGATTCCTGTGGTATTCGGGTCAAATGTAGGAAGTACCGCCACTGCCCAGATACTGAGACTTGGTGATTTAGGTTCAGGGAATCTGTTTTTGAAGCTCTTGAAACCATCTTCCTTTGCTCCCATGTTGGTGGGGGTAGGTGCATTCATCATCCTGTTCGGCAAAAAGAAAAAACTGAGAGACATTGCAGGAATTCTGATCGGACTTGGGATACTTTTCTACGGGATGACCATGATGGAACAGGTTTTTGCACCGCTCAAAGAATCCCCCACTTTTCAGAAGATATTTCTCTCCTTTGAGAACCCTCTTCTGGGAATCGGAGCAGGCCTTTTGATCACTGCCATAATTCAGAGCTCCAGCGCCTCTGTCGGTATTCTGCAGGCTTTGTCAGCTACCGGCGCCGTCACTTATGCCACAGCGATCCCGATCATAATCGGACAGAACCTGGGGAAATGTATGACTATTCTGCTGGGAGCCATCGGTGCAAACAAGAAGGCCCGCCGCGTTTCCCTCAGCTATCTCCTGTTTAATATATTCGGGGCAATATTCTTTTTTATCGTAATATACGGATTATATTATACCGTGGGTCTTCCCTTCCTCCGTAATACGGTAAACAGGGGAGATATCGCCAACCTCCATCTTGGTTTTAACCTGATCACAAGCCTTGTGCTGCTGCCTTTCTCCAATCAGATGGCAAACCTTACCGGAAAGATCATCGGAAAGGATCTGGAGGATGAGGAAGAGAAGGAATTCATGAAACTGGACGACAGGCTGCTGCAGACTCCTCCCATCGCCCTGGAGCAGTGCCGGAGCCTCATGGAACAGATGATAAACCGGGTGGAAGACAATTTCGGTATCTCCACGGATATGGTCTTCAACTATGATGAGAGTTCATTTGCCAGGCTGGATAAGAATGAACATTTCGCAGACCGTTGTGAGACGGAACTCACATCCTATATTATAAGGATAAACCGGGCCGGACTTTCTGAAGATGCCAAATTCATGCTTTCTGAGATTCTCAACTCCATCGGTGACCTGGAGAGAATCGGTGATTATTGTATGAATATAGCCTATATTGCAAAAGAAATGGATGAGAATAAGATCAGTTTCTCCTCTAAAGGTACTAGAGAAATGAAGCTCATGATCGAAGCAACCCGGGAGGCACTTTCCAGCCTGTTCACATCATTCCGGACCAGAGACCGTCTCATGGCCATTAAGACAGAACCTTTGTCCGATATTATCGAACGGATGAAGGATGTGATGAAAGACCATCATATACAAAGGCTGGAGGAAGGAATCTGTGATGCCAGCAGCGGAGCGGCATTTTTTGACCTAACCAACAGTTTTGAACGGATCAGTGCCCATGCAGGCAATGTTTCCCTTCATATTCTCAAACGTATGGAAGCCAACCGGAGTTTTGATGAGATGCACGGGAATGCACAGAACATTTCGGGTGATGAATATATCCGGATCATCGATGAGTACGAGAATTCTTATCTTCTCCCTGTGAAAACAGGTATGGATATGGTAGTATGAGACCAGGGCAGCAGAAGCTGCCGGAGGTGATGAAAATGCAGACTATATATATCGTGGAAGATGATGCCAATATCCGGGAGATTGAGAGCTACGCCCTCAGCAAAAACGGGTTCCTGACAAGGGAATTCGAAATGGCAGTGCCCTTCTATCAGGCACTGGAACAGGAAACCCCCGATCTTGTCCTTCTGGATATCATGCTCCCGGACGAGGATGGCATGAATGTACTGAAAAAACTTCGTACCGAATCCAAAACCAGGGATATCCCGGTTATTCTGATCACGGCCAAATCTTCGGAGATTGATACCGTGAGAGGTCTCGACAGCGGAGCAGATGATTATATCATCAAACCCTTCAGAGTTATGGAGCTGATCTCCAGAGTCCGGGCCCTGCTGAGAAGAAGCGGCAGAAGAGAAGTTGAGGAAGTGATCAGACTGGGTGAAATACTGCTGGATCCTCCCAGGAGAAAATGCTTTATAAAGGGTCAGGAAGTAGACCTTACCTACAAAGAATATGAACTTCTCCTCTGCTTTATGATCAATGCGGGAATTGTGATGAAGAGAACTGTTCTCATGGACAAGATCTGGGGAATAGATTATGAAGGAGAATCCCGCACCCTGGATGCCCATATCAAATCTCTCAGAAAAAAGCTGGGGGAAGCAGGAACGCATATTAAAACAGTCCGGAATGTGGGGTATATCCTGTCATGAAACAATATATCAACAGAAGAATAATGATCATCGCATCTGCCGCCATCCTTATGACGGCAGTTTTCTGCACTTTTGCGTGTTACCGGGTGTTCCGGGAAGAAATAATGGAAAACCTGAGGATCTGCACCAGGCTTCTC
>CACZOS010000140.1 GCA_902782815.1 uncultured Lachnospiraceae bacterium
CTCACATGGTCCGCGACAACTCCAAGTGCATTCTTTGCCGCCGCTGTGTTGCCGCCTGTGAGAAGTTCCAGGGCATCGGCGTCATCGGCGCCAACGAGCGCGGCTTCAAGACCAACATTGGCAGCGCCTTTGAGATGGATCTGGCCGACACCGCCTGCGTCTGCTGCGGTCAGTGTATCGCGGTCTGCCCCGTTGGCGCACTGTACGAGAAGTCCTGCATCGACGACGTGGCTGCTGCCATTGCCGATCCCGACAAGTACGTGGTGGTCCAGACTGCTCCCGCGGTCCGTGCCGGTCTGGCCGAAGAGTTCGGCAAGCCTATCGGCACCAACGCCCAGGGCAAGATGGCTGCTGCCCTCCGCCGTCTCGGCTTCGACAAGGTCTTCGACACCAATTTCGGCGCCGACCTCACCATCATGGAAGAGGGAACCGAGCTTCTTGAGAGAATCCAGAACGGAGGAACCCTTCCCATGATCACGTCCTGTTCACCGGGATGGATCAAGTTCTGCGAGCACTATTATCCGGAGTTCATTCCCAACCTGTCCACCTGCAAGTCTCCCCAGCAGATGTACGGAGCTCTGGTGAAGACATTCTATGCTGAAAAAGCCGGCATTGATCCCAAGGATATCTATGTTGTATCCATTATGCCCTGTACAGCGAAGAAATTTGAGATCACCAGAGATGATCAGGCCGGATCCGGATACCCGGATATCGATGTTTCCCTCACCACCCGTGAGCTTGCCAGGATGATCAAGCGGGCCGGCATCGTCTTCGAAGACCTTCCGGATGAAGAGTGTGATCCCGCTCTGGGCATTGCGTCCGGTGCAGGACATATCTTCGGCGCCACCGGCGGTGTTATGGAAGCTGCCCTTCGTACGGTTGCCGAGATCGTCACAGGCAAATCCCTCGAGAACCCTGAATTCCACGAGGTTCGTGGCGTTGAGGCAATCAAGGAGGCCGAATATGATCTGGCAGGAACCAAAGTCAGAGTGGCTGTAACCAGCGGACTGGCTAATGCCGCCAAACTCCTTGATATGGTAAAGAACGGCGAAGCTGATTATCACTTCATCGAGGTGATGGCCTGTCCCGGCGGCTGTGTAAACGGCGGCGGTCAGCCTCATCAGCCGGCATCCGTAAGGAACTTCATGGATGTCAGGGCCGTACGTGCTGCAGGCCTGTATTCCGAGGATGAAGCCATGACCCTGAGAAAGAGCCATGAGAATCCCGAAGTCAAACAGGTCTATGATGAGTTCCTGGGCAAACCCGGAAGCCATAAGTCTCACGAACTGCTCCACACAAGCTATGTGGAAAGAGGTCTGTAAGACCGTCCTTTGTAACGGACTATCTGTTAATAATGATAAAAGCCGTACTCCCTTAGCGGAGTACGGCTTTTCTTTCGTTTTGGGTTAAATATATTATCCCGGCAGATAAACCGGCCTGTTTTTATCTCACCACATGGACCTTCAGCATATTTGTGGTCCCTGACCTGCCGATGGGAACACCGGCAGTGATGACGGTCACATCTCCCTCCTTCAGATAACCATGTTCCTTGGCTGCAGAGATAGCCCTGTCGATCAGGACAAATACCTCCCATTCCTCTCCCAGCAGCAGAGGTTTAACTCCCCAGGAAAGATTCAGCTGCCGGCATACCTTTTTATCGATGGCACAGCCGATGATCAGGCATCCCGGACGATAGCGGGAGATCATACGGGCGGAAAAGCCCGACTGGGTCACCGCCACAATGGCTTCCGTATTCAGATCGTAAGCCGTGGAGCAGGTGGAATGACAGATGGCATCTGTGATCCCCGGGTTGGAATAAGGTGACAGGGTATGGAACCTGGTCTTATAATCAATGGCCTGCTCCGCCCTCTCGGCAATCCTGGACATGGTCTTTAAGGCCTGCAGAGGATATGCGCCGCTGGCTGTCTCCCCGGAAAGCATGAGGGCGCTGGTGCCGTCATAAACCGCATTGGCCACGTCGGTGGTCTCCGCTCTGGTGGGCCTGGGATTCTTCATCATGGAATCCAGCATCTGGGTGGCGGTGATGACGATCTTACCGGCTGCGAAAACCTTGCGGATGATCTCCTTCTGGATCACCGGAACATCCTCCTCCGGAATCTCCACGCCCATGTCTCCTCTGGCCACCATGATCCCGTCAGCCGCATCAATGATGTCATCGATATTGGCAACTCCCTGGTTGTTCTCGATCTTGGCGATGATGTTGATATCCTCTCCGCCGCCTGACTTAAGCAGTTCCCGAAGTTCCAGAATATCCTCTTTTGTCCGGGTGAAGGAAGCAGCGATAAAATCCACATCCTGCTGGATGCCGAAAAGGATATCATCCCTGTCCTTCTCGCTCAGGTAGGGTATCTTCAGCTCGATACCCGGCACATTAACCCCTTTCCGGTTGGAGATCGCGCCGCCGTTAAGTACCTTACAGTTGATGTCCTCTCCTTCCACGGAAACGACCTCCATGCCGATCAGACCGTCATCGATGAGGATGGTGGTACCGGTCTCCACTTCCCTGGGCAGATTTTCGTAGGTGATGCTGACCATATCCTCCGTTCCCTCAATCTGACGGGTGGTAAGAGTAAAGGTCTGCCCCTCCTCCACTGTGATCTTTCCCTTTGCAAATGTCCCCACGCGGATCTCCGGACCCTTGGTATCCAGAAGAGCTGCCACCGGTATGTCCAGTTTCTCCCGGAGCTCTTTGAGCTTGTCCATCCGCACTTTCTGTTCTTCGTGTGTGCCATGGGAGAAATTAAACCGGGCCACATCCATTCCGTTAAGGATGAGCTGTTCCATCACATCTCCCTTGTCGGTTGCCGGTCCCATGGTACAGATAATCTTTGTCTTGCGCATAATCTTCTCCTTTTTAAGCGTCGTGTACCCCTTCACTAATAATGGTACTAAATGTAAATAAGCAATGCAAGGCTTAATCTTACATTTTCTTACAATCTGTCTCTTTTGACGCCTTTTCCGGTTTATTTCTCTGCCGGATAATCCTGATCAGCAGAACACCCGCAAGTACTCCCGCGCTGTCGATAATCACATCCCGGATCTGCCCGCTCCGGTCAGCAACAAAGATCTGATGGATCTCATCGGTCACGGCATAGGCCGTTCCCGCTGCCCATGCAGCCGGAGAAAGGCCGCTGAATCTGTCTCCGGCTCTGTTTCCGAACCGGCTCTTTCCTGCCCGGATCCTTTCTCTGATCCACAGGGAAAGACTGATCCCCAGAAACAGATACTCGGTAAAATGCGCCCCTTTACGGACGAAAAAGGACAGAGTTTCCATATCTCTGTGAAAAATTGCTGACAACAATCCGGCAATGAATCCGCTCTCCTTACCGGACAGTTCTCCCGATAGAGCCGACTGGATGAAGATAAAAGCCATGATCAGGATAGTCATGCAGGCATATTTTTTCTCACGGGTCCATCCGGAACCTTTTTTTGTTTCTCCCTGCATCAGACGTGTCCTTTCCTTCTTTTTCGATGTCGGTCAACCCTTGATCTGCTCTTTCTTCCCCTTCTCTATCTCAAAGACATAGTGACCGCAGGCATTGATGATAGTCGTCCCATGATA
>CACZOS010000141.1 GCA_902782815.1 uncultured Lachnospiraceae bacterium
CGAAGGTCTGGCCGAAGGAATAACCCATGAGGGAGCTGGATCCGACAGCTTCCGCAGCCTCGGTCATCCGGCCTGTAGTAAGATCGATGGCACCGGAACTTAAGATGGTCAGTGCGGTAAGGGTACATACGATGATGGTATCCGCGAATACTTCGAAGATACCCCACATTCCCTGACGAACCGGCTCCTTAACGTTGGAGCTGGAGTGAACCATAACGGAGGAACCGAGACCTGCCTCGTTGGAGAAAACGCCTCGTTTCATACCCATCTTCATGGCCAGGGCGATACCGGAACCGACGATTCCGCCGCCGACAGATTTAAGGGCAAAAGCACCCTTGAAGATAGAGACAAATACAGCGGGGATAGCGCTGATATGCAAACCGATGATGATCAGGGTACCAATCAGGTAAGCGATTACCATGAAGGGAACGATCTTTTCCGTGATGGTGGCGATTCTCTTGATGCCGCCGATGATAACCAGAGATACGGCGATAAAAAGGAAGACACCTGTGGCGATCTTGGGGATACCGAAGGCGGTATTCACGTTGGTTACCATACTGTTTACCTGGCTCATGTTTCCGATACCGAAGGAAGCCAGCAGACAGAAACAGGAAAAGAGAACAGCCAGAACAGCGCCGATGGTCTTGCATCCCGGCTTGCTGCCGAGACCGTCACGCAGATAGTACATTGCTCCGCCGGCCCATGCGCCTGCACTGTTTTTCTTACGGTAAAGGATACCCAGAACATTCTCGGAATAGTTGGTCATCATGCCGAAGAAGGCGATCAGCCACATCCAGAATACCGCTCCGGGACCGCCTGTAGCGATCGCTCCGGCAACACCTACGATATTACCGGTACCCACCGTGGCGGCAAGAGCCGTACACAGGGACTGGAACTGGGAAATGGTATGGTCATCGGTATGACTGGTTACATGACGGTCGCCGAAGATGGCACCGATAGTATTCTTCATCCAGTGCCTGAAATGGGTCAGCTGGAAGAAACCGGTCATCAGGGTCATCAGGACGCCGACGAAACCCAGAAGGATCAGGGCCGGCCAACCCCAGACTATACCGTTCAATAAGCCGTTAACACTCTCAATAGTCTTCATATTTACTCCTCTCTCCAAATATAAATGAATTTTACTCATGATCGGTTCATTTACCCGATTAAAAAATAGTGTCCCGCTGACGAGACACTTTTTATCTCAGTCATTATGACATACGGGGGTTAAGATGTCAATAAATATGAAGGGGAAATTTTAGCGCATTAAAAATATAAATCGAAAAAGAATGGGCTTTTAGAGTCGATTTAATGATTTTTATGGTAATATATAGGGGAAAAGATTGGCAAATCGAAGGAAAGGAGCCGAGTTCATGAGTAAAGACAAAAATACATCCGATCAACCCGTCAACAATCCTAATCCCTATAAACACTCCGGAGCCAACGAGCCCTTTGGCATGGCGATCGGTAATCTGGACCCGGCCCTCCGGGAAGTCCTGGGTCTTCCGGAGGACCAGGCTTCGGTGGGTATCGTCACCTCAAAGGAAAAGACTGCCTCCATCCTGTTCGGGGCGGACGAGGCAGTCAAATAGCTGTTTCCCGTTTTTCTCTTCGGATTTTATCTGCGGCCTTTACCGTGCCGCCTACTATAATCATCACGGATGGGGGCTGCCCAGTCTTCCATCTGGTCGAAGGCCTCCGAAGCAGACTGCTGCGGACATGCCCTTACTCTGGCAACCGCCTGGGACAGGACTTCATAATTGATCTCTGTCCCTCTGCTGTCGTTTTCATAATTTACGGCCCGGCTGGCTTTTACCCCGAACCTTCCGGCGACCTTTACCGCGTCGATATTGGCTCCCAGGAAAAGGAACTCCCAGCCGTATTTCTCTCTCTGCCTCTCCACCATCCTTTTTACCTTATCATAATCATAGATACGGCTGGCATTTTCCATGCCGTCCGTGGTGATGATGAAGATGGTCTTCTCCGGGCGGTCCTCTTCTCTTGCGTATTTCTGGACATTTCCGATGTGGTGGATCGCCCCGCCTACCGCGTCCAGTAGAGCCGTACATCCCCGCACATAATACTGGCGGTCATTCATGGGTTCGATCCTGCTTAAGGGAACCCGGTCATATAGTACTTCTGTCTTGTCATCGAAGAGGACTGTGGAGATCAATGCCTCCCCCTCTTCTTTTTTCTGCTTGTTGATCAGGGAATTGAAACCTCCGATGGTGTCGGCCTCCAGGCCGCTCATGCTTCCGCTTCTGTCCAGGATAAAAACCAGTTCTGTCAGTCCTTTTCTCATGTCGTATACCTCCTTGTTTTCTGTTTTCTGAGGCTATCATACACCATGAGATTAAAAATAAGGTCGCCCGGCGGACGACCCTGAAAAAAACAGTCGGACCCGAAGATCGGTAATTACGGTGATTTTTCGGATATATAACGGTGATTTTTCGGTTGACATACATTAAAGTTCTTCATATACTATGAATAGACAGGACAGATGAATACCAAAAACAGCCAGATACGATGATTAGCGATTATAAGGGGGTATTCCTTATGACAACTGAAGAGATGAAAGCCAGAAAGATTGAACTGGGACTGACTACAGAAGAGATTGCCGGGATCTCCCACCTTCCCCTGGGAACTTTACAGAAGATTTTCAGCGGAGTAACGAAGTCCCCGAGAAGAAAGACCATTGAAGCCATAGAACAGGCCTTGCTGATAGCCGAAACAGAAAAGAAGCATCTCCAGCACCATAAGATTACCTATCTGGATCAGGTGCCTCCTGATGTCCCCGTCCTGGGGGAACCGGAGATCAACTACGGAAGTCTCGCGGAAAATGGAAGAAAATATACCATCGATGACTATAATGCCCTTCCTGATTATCGAAGGGTGGAGCTGATTGACGGCAGGTTCTATGAGATGTCCTCCCCGTCTAAGAAGCACCAGCTGATTCTGGGGGAGCTGCATCTGCTGTTTCATGAATGCATAAACCGGCATAACATGCCCTGCCGGATATTCTTCGCACCTTGTGATGTTCAGCTTGACAAGGATATCTATACGATTGTTCAGCCGGATTTGTTCATTTATTGCCATGAATCGGATATCCACAAGATCATCTATGAAGGAGCTCCTGATCTGGTGGTTGAGATCCTCTCCCCATCCAGCCGGTCCAGGGATATGATACTGAAACTTTACAAATATCAGAATGCCGGTGTTCGTGAATACTGGGTAGTCGATCCCAGATTCCGCACCGTGACCGTACACAACTTTGAAGAGGAAGAATATCATCCCAGGACTTATGATTTCTTTTCGGATATTCCTGTTGCCTTGTCAAAAGGGAAATGTTCCATTGATTTTTCGGTAATCGGAAACCAGTTCGATTCATGGCCTGATTAGTATTACATTCCCGGCAGACAAGGTGCTGCCGGGATTATTCTTTTTTTGAACCGGGGACCCTCAGGAGATCAGACACGGCAGTCCATACTCCTCCAGCATGATATCCAGTTCGATCATGTCATAGATCCCATTCTCTATAAAATAGGAAAAGATGATATCCGTCTTGTCGCAGGGAGACAGGGCATAGCCTGCCCTGGCAAGAAGGTCCCTGGTCTGGTCCATATTTAGCCTGGCTCCCACACAAAGGCACATGGCCGTAATCTTTTTAGGGTGAGCGTCCGGATTATTTTTGATCTTGGAAAAGGCTTTCTTATCCACAATAGCCCGTTTATATACTTCCGGAAAACTCATCCCTCTGGATGTGATCAGATAGACCAGGTATTCCGAAAAGGTATCGGACAGATGCTCCATCCTTTCCTTCAGGGCGGATTCATGGTCTTCGTCGAAGCCTGCCCCATCAAACTGACCGATGGCCGCTTCCTTAATATCTTCATAGTCTATAGAAGGCTCCGGTTCTGCTGCTGACGGATAGAAGGCTGTGTCCTCGGGTCTTAACGGTGCCGGGGAAGAATCTTTCGGTTTTTCTTTCCGCTTCCATATGGAAAAGGACGGCCTGCTCTTTCTCCGGGCTTCTCTCATGTTCATGGGAGAAGGCATATCATACTCTTCTGCTTCTTTCTCCCTGACATAATTCCGGTCGATATAGGATTCCAGGTCAGGGTATACTCTTCTGCCCAGATTTGTGGCTTCTTCTCCGAATACCACCAGATAGACCAGCATCCTGTGCTTCAGGAGAAAAGCATTGATCTCATCCGCAGCGATACGGAAGCCTTCTTCCATGGGGTATCCGAAGGACCCGGTGGAGATCAGCGGAAAGGCGATGGTTTTCACCTCATTATACAGAGCCAGCTCCAGGCTTTTCCGGTAACATGACCGAAGCTTCTCTTCCTCTCCTCCTTTTCCGTCGATAAAGGGAGGGCTCACCGCGTGGATGATAAACCGGCAGTCCAGCCCGAAGCCGGGGGTGATAAATACTTCCCCCTCGGAGACGATACCGATCTTCTCCCTCCGGTATGCCAGAAGCTCCTCATAGCCGGCAGCCTGATAGACCGCATGATCACAGCCGGGACCCACC
>CACZOS010000142.1 GCA_902782815.1 uncultured Lachnospiraceae bacterium
AGAGTCTGCCAGCTGTGTTGATCGCTGTGTCTTCGGCATCATCAACGGCGGCATTTGCCCCTTCTCAGCAAATCTGCCGGAAAGAGTACGGAATCGCCCAGGCGGTGACCGGGTTCGGCCTTCCCCTGAGTATGGTGATGCTGAGACCGGCTCTGTCCCTGTATTACCTTCTTATGAGTTTCTTCATGGCGGGCTTTTACCGTATTGAGTGTTCACCGGGCTGGGTGGTTACTGCAGTACTGGTCTGTACCATAGTAGGGATTGCCAGTCCCCCTGTTCCGGGTGGAGCTGCTGCCGCCGCGTCCATGATCTTCATCCAGCTTAATATCCCCATGGAGGCTATGGCCATTGCTCTGACCATCAATATCCTGATTGATTTTGCCGTAACGGCCATAGATACCCTGGGACGACATATGACCCTGTTCAATCTTGCCTCAGATCTTAACATGTTGGATATAGATATAGGCTGAACCGGTCACTGAATCATAAATGAAATATTCTCTTTTTTCTAAGCATTTTTAACCAGGATCTTACCGTCCACGATAACATATCTGACGGTGGTATCACTGACCAGAGGGTCACCGTCCGTCAGGACGATGTCTGCGTCCTTACCTTCTTCCAGGCTGCCTACACGGTCTTCAATACCGATGTGGCGTGCCGGATTGATGGTGATGGCCTGCAGGGCCAGGAAAGGGTCCATGCCGGCTTTTACCGCCTGGCCGGCACACAGGGTAAGATATTCCTGAGGTGTTGCCGGTGAATCGGTGATGATGGATACCCGGATACCTGCATCTGCCAGGATCCCGGGAGTAGTCCAGGATTTATTGATCAGCTCCGGCTTGGATGCCATCAGAAGTGTCGGACCGACTGCTACCGGAACATCTGCTTTTTTTAATTCATCCACGATCAGGTGGCCTTCCGTACAGTGCTCCAGGGTGATTTTCAGGTCAAATTCCCCGGCTATCCGAAGGGCTGTCATGATATCATCGCTGCGGTGGGCGTGGGCTTTCAGGGGGATCTCTTTCTTAAGGACAGGGATCAGCGCCTCCATCTTCATATCGAATTTAGGCTGTTTTGCGATGTCATCTCCGGCAGCCTCTTTACGCAGCATATAGTCCCGCGCCTCGAAAAGGGTCTGTCTGAGTATGGCCGCCGTGGTCATCCGGGCAGAGTCTTTTTTGTCTTTGTAGCATCTCTTGGGATTTTCCCCAAAAGCACATTTCATGGCAACCTCAGGCCGGATCATGGCCTGATCCACGGAATTGCCATACAGTTTGACCGCCACAAAAGTACCGCCAAGCACATTGGCAGATCCCGGTCCGGTACAAACCGTGGTGACACCGCCTTTCAAAGCCATGGGAATCGCCGCGTCCATAGCATAATAACTGTCCAGACCCCGAAGCTGGGGACAGCAGATGTCATTCATCTCATTAAAATCATAGGTATTGCCTGTAGGTCCGCCGTATCCGTCAAGACCGATATGGCTGTGGGCATCCACAAATCCCGGGTAGGCATGCAGACCTGTCCCGTCCAGGATGTCATCCTCTGTGTCTACCTTTCCTCCCACCGAGATCATCTTTCCATCCCTGATCAGGATATCTCCGGAACGGCTTTCTTTATGAATCGCATCATGGATAAATACATTTCTGATGATCATTTTTCTTCTTCCTCCTCTATGTTGTTTTTTGCATTATACTACATAATTCCAATCCTTCCAAATAATATCGGAATAATGAGGTTTTAAGCCATCATGGGGCCGCTTCATCTTGACCCTTTTTTGCTTAGGCATTATAATATATACTGTTCTATAACATTTGTGATGTATTGCGGATGATATTCATCCGGATGTAGAACGGAAAGGGGAAACTGATGGTAGAGACAACTCTGTTGGAGAGACTGGAAGAATATACGATGCGGGATCCGCATGCGGCAATTTTGTTTGATGAGGTACATACTAAAGGAATCAGCTATTCCCAGCTGGATGATATGTCAGGACGGGTTTATGCATGGCTGAAGAAAGAAGGGATAGGACGGGAAGACTTTGTGCTGATCAATCTTCCCAGGGGAGTCCTTCCGGTGATCGCCATGATCGGTGTCTGGAAAGCAGGGGCTGCCTGGGCTTTGGTGGAGGATACCTATGCCCCGGAACGGATTAATTTTATCCGCAGGGACTGCGGATGTAAGAAAGAACTGAATGCTGAGGACTGGGATCAGGTGATTCGGACAGAACCCCTGTCCGGACATGAAAAGACAGATCCTCATGACGCGGCATATGCTATCTATACTTCCGGCACCACGGGGAATCCCAAAGGTGTTCTTCATGAGTTCGGCAACCTGGACCGGGCAATCCGGTCCATCAGTCTGGACGGTAAGATTCCCTTTAATGAGAAGGACCGGCTGGCGACCCTGGCACCCATGAACTTTGTGGCTACGGTTATTGTTATCCTTGCGGGGCTCAATGTATTCAGGGGAAAGAACTACATCGTTTCCTATTCCACCATAAAGAATACTTCCGCCCTGGCAAGATTCTTCCTGGCTAAGAGGATCACCATCACTTTCCTTACCCCATCCTATGTAAAGATGCTGGGCAATAAGACAGGACCTTTCCTCCGTATGCTTTTTGTGGGAAGTGAGCCGGCCAACAATCTTTATAATAAAAACCTTGATCTGATCAATATTTACGCCTGCAGTGAGAGTGGGTTTGCCGTGGGTGTATTTCCCATCGATAAGGCATATGATACCTGCCCCATCGGAAGGCCTCAGGTGGATACCAGAATCCTCCTTCTGACCGAGGACGGAAGAGAGGCGGAAAATGGGGAGATCGGAGAATTATGCTTTGAAAATCCCTATGTACGTGGATATATCAATCTTCCGGAGGAGACAGAGAAGGCGTTTACTGACGGACTTTACCATTCCGGAGATCTGGCGGTCATCAATGAGAACGGGGATTACCTCCTCCTGGGCCGCAGCGGTGATATGATCAAGATCAACGGCAACCGTATAGAACCGGCAGAAATCGAGGCAGCGGTTAAGGAAGCTCTGGGCATTGACTGGGTCGCCGCCAGGGGATTTGATGATAATGGAAGAAGTTTCCTTTGTGCCTACTATACAGCGGATATTACCGTGGATGAGGATGAACTGCGCCGGAACATGATGCAGCGTCTTCCTCACTATATGATCCCCGCATATTATATGAAAATCGATCAGGTGCCACTGAAACCCAACGGCAAGCTGGACAGGAACGCCCTGCCCAAACCGGATATTTCCGATTATAAAAGTGACTATGCCGAGCCCGAGACAGAGGTGCAGAAACAGCTGTGCCGTGCCTTTGAAAAGGTGCTGGGACTGGAACAGGTGGGGATCCATGATGATTTCTATGAAATGGGAGGGGATTCTTTAGGCTCCATCGAGTTGATTATGGAAGCAGATCTGCCAGGGCTCAATTCCACCCAGATCTTTCGTGGAAGAACGCCGGAGAAGATTGAGGAAATCTATGAGAAAGCCCGGAAAGAGAAAGGCTCTGAGGAGAATCCCGATGAAAAGAATCAGCTGGCTCTCCGGGAGGCACATTCTCTGACTGCGGAACAGCTCTATATGGTGGATTATCAGCTTTATACTCCTAACTCCACCATGTATAACCTCTTTTCCATGATGAAACTGGATAAAGAAATCTTTGATATGGACCGCATGGCCGGAGTGATGAAGGAATGTATCGCCCATTATCCCGCCCTTCTTACCACCTATTTCTGGAATGAAGAGGGGGAATTGATGCAGAAGTATACCCCGGAGATCCTGGAGGACATCCATGTGGAGCATCTCAGTGAATTTGAGTTCCGCTATGTTAAGGATGTACTGGTTTACCCCTACAAGATCGTGGGCGGCCGCCTTTACCGGTGCCGGGTTTTTGAGACCGAGAAGGCAGGATATGTCTTTTTCGATGTACATCACTCCCTGTTTGACGGGACCTCTCTGAAGGTATTCATGTCCAGTGTGGGAAAAGCCTATATGGGCATTCCCCTGGACCCGGATTATTACTATCTGATGCTGAAGAACCGGCAGGAAATGATCAATAATCCTTTCTATCAGGAAAGCAAAGAATACTTTGAGAAACGTTATGACGGGATCAGATGGTCGGGATATCCGAAAACAGATCACATGTCAAGAAATAACGAGCTGGGTGAGCTGATCGTGGAACTGGGTATAGAACAGCCTCAGCTCAGGGCGATGGAAAAGGCCTACCGGATCAGCCGCAATGAGTTTTTCATTACAGTGGCTGCTCTTGCCATTGCCATTTTTAACGGTGAAAATGATGTCAAACTCTCCTGGAACTATAACGGAAGGGACGATGTGCAGCTGATGAGTTCCGTAGGTCTTCTGTTCCGTGAACTGCCGGTTGGAATCCGCTTCCGGGATGAGAGAACCATAAGAGATATATTCGCTGATGTGCATGATCAGGTGCAGAAGGATATCGAGCACAGCTGTTATCCTTATGTTGACCGGCACAGCCAGGTGGCTGAGGAGGAGTCCGCTTACCTGCTGTACCAGCAGGATATCCGGGATATGGGAAGCATGGACGGATTTGATATCGAGATGATTGACATACGGCAGAATCAGGCAGCTTCACAGACTATCCTCGATATGGAGATTCTGGATGGTGAGGAAGGACTGCAGCTTATGATTGATTTCGCGGCCAGCTGGTATGATGAGGGTACTATCGAGAGATTCAAGGATATCTATATCAGACTGGCTCAGGGACTGGTTACTCATCATTCCCAGAAAGATATTACCGTCAGGGAAATCCGTGACAAGATCCTGGATAAAAAGAATTTCTTCCAGACATTTGTCGGTATTTTCAGTAAGAAGAGGTAGAGATGGATCAGAACACAGAACAGAAAGATCTCAAAGATATGAGCAGACCGGACGGGATAACGGAACAGGATCTCGAATTATCCCAGGACTTTACCTTCTGGTCTCTGTTTAAATACGTTTTTCCCAGTATTTTCACCTTTGTCTTTATTGCCGTATACCAGATGGTGGACGGGGTCTTTATCGAAAGGTTTGTGGGTGATCTGGCGATCAGTGCCATCAATCTTTACTATCCCATCATCACCCTTTATATCGCAGTAGGTATCATGATCGGCACCGGCGGAAATGCGGTGATCGTAAAGAAAGTGGGAGAGGGAAAACGGAAGGAAGCCGGAGAGACCTTTTCAAGGGTGATGACATTCACCGTCCTTTGTG
>CACZOS010000143.1 GCA_902782815.1 uncultured Lachnospiraceae bacterium
AACACAAAAACCCTTTAGAAGCCGTATTCTCTCTTATCCTTTGGACAGCTGGCGTAAATCCCAATCCGCCACATTAACCACTTGCAAGCCTTTCTTCATCGCATAACGTACCGTATACGCAGTGCCTCCACTCGCACGGCTGCAATACGCTATGCAATATCCCGACCGGTCTACCATTTCCCGATCCCGCCGTAGATATGCTTCCCGGCTATGTACCCTGGCCACATAGAACACCTCGTCACTTGCCTGGATAATTCGCTCCTGCCGTAGCTTCTCACTCTCCGGCCATCCTTCCCGCCAATCCGGGAATGGAATCGCGGAAACGATCCGAATAACGGCATTCTCCTTCTCGCGCAGATCTAACAGCACCTCCGCCGCCAGTGTGTCAAAGCCCATGGCTCCGCCGACATAAAACGTGCTGACGCCTTCAGCAATCAGATCCAACACTTCCTTGCGAACCCGTTCTTCTATTTGCCTTATATCTCCGGGACGGATATTCCGGTGCCCGGTAAAACAACATGCATTATTCATTTAAAAAACTCCTTCATCAACTGAATACTAGCCTATAATATATTCAATCCCACCACATATACAGCCGCTGCTTACCATAAACCAATTTTGAACTGACCTCAGCCATATCCTCATAAACATCATTATCCATCACCGTCAGATCCCGAGCAGCAGCGATCACTTTTTCTTTATCCGTTAATGGAACAGGCAGATACAAACCGATAGAGACCCCCGATACATCCATCACCTCTGCGCCATAACACTCATGCATGTGCCTGGCATAAGCAACCTGGTATTCCATTGTCGGGCACAAGTTAAACCCTCCATGGAAAGGAAGCCATGCCAATACTTCATAGGATGCATCAGACGGAATAAGCGCCAGCACATCCCCAGGACCCACATAACACGCATCATGAGGATCAATAGCGTCATTAAGATCGCCCAGACAACAATGAAAACGCAGATCTACAATTCCCCGATTCTTTGTCATTTTGTCATATTCTTCGTCAGTAGGTCTCCTGGATAATTCCGCGCAAAGGAGGCGATCCTCTTCTTCAACAACACGATCATCTGAAAGAAGAAAGTATTTATCGTAGATTTCGTTATACCAGTCTTCATAAGAACGGGAATTGACTTTGTCCACTATTTCTTTTACTCTTTGGCGATGTTTTTCCTGTCTCTCCGGAATTTCGAACTGCAGCCAATATAAATCCTCCCAATTCTCCCAATCCCTATTCATAATAACGGGCGTATAACCGAGCCGCTTTCCATCCTGATAATGCCGCAGGTACAGCTGTCTGATTTTCTCCTCATCCTTCATATACGGCCCCAGATCAATATATTCACAGCCAAACAGCTCCAGTGTTTTCTTCATATCGCCTGTCTCCCATTATCATATTAATCTGCTATTTCAGCATCATTCATCAGACTATGATCACCAAAAACATAATCCCGGTTATATCTTTCATGCATCAATTTACATAGCAGTGACAAATATACCAAGTTCATCTGATACTGCACAGCCGGTGATGGATGAGACATCCAAGCTGGATCACTCCGATCTCCTGACATTTCATTATTCTCAAACTGACGGATAGTATTAATTAATTTATCACGCACCTTTATCAGTTCTAGATACGGTTTGTCTTTATACCCGGCAATAAACATATACGGATTGATCATCATAAAATCCCACCACCTTACCATCTATACACGCCTTTTAACCCCGCAATAAAACTGTAAAGCTTTCTGATCATTTCGTCAATCTTAAGCCCTGCCAGATCGTGCATAGGTTCTTTTTTTATCCTTGAAATCACAAAAATCAGATTCTATACTGTTATCGAATCAAGTGGGCCACGGTGGTCCACTTAAGGAGGCGGGTATGAAGCATCGGAATTTGGACAGCATGGACCGAATCATCACCTTTGTGAATGACTTCTACCGGCATAACCACCACTCCCCTTCCGCACGTCAGATAGCTGCCGGCACCGACATCCCCCGGACCACACTCCAGCGCATGTTGCGGACCATGGCAGAAAATGGTCTGATCGATTATGACGGCGAAACCATCGTCACAGAACTTGCCATCAAGACAAGTGATGAAATGACATCCGTCGGAATCATCGGATCCATTCCCTGCGGCAACCTGGCCCTGGAAGAAGAAGCCGTGGAAGAAATCGTTCAGCTGCCAGTAAGCCTGTTCGGAAAAGGAAACCTCTTCCTGCTTCACGCCAGCGGAGACTCCATGACCGGCGCCGGCATTGATGACGGTGACTTAGTCCTGATCCGGAAAACCGAGGAAGCCCAGAACGGAGATATCGTAGTCGCCTTTGTGGAGGGTGAAGGCAATACGTTGAAGCGGTACCGGAAATATGGACACACGGTATTTCTTCATCCGGAGAACCCGAAGTACCGGGATATTCCCCTAAAGGACTGCAAGATCCAGGGAGTGGCTGTTTCAGTCATCAAGAATTTGTAACAGAAAATTCAGGAATTCATGCGGCAAATCCAGCAGGCCAAAAAACGCAACGGTTTCAGAAGTTATCCACAGGAGTCCCAGAGCCCTTGATGTACCGTAGGCGCCTTGAAAATCAAAGCTCGCAGCGCGCGGAAATTTGACTAACAGTTACCGAAAATTCCATTCAATTTCCGCCTTCCGGATGATATGATCTCACCCCGAAGTATCACAGAAGGAGATCGGACATGGATATCACCGAAGAAGAATTCCTGACAGACGAGACTGACACGATTGATATTTCCCGGGAGGCCTGGCCTATTCCGCCATCCGATAACGTAAAGGATTTCGAAGAATTCCTCATGGACCTGGGCCTTCGTTTCTGAAGCTGCTTCACTCATCCAGCTGGTCGCCGGGCTGGTGAAGATGAGTTTTATAAACTGGTGTATGCCGGATGAGCCCCTGTTCTGCAT
>CACZOS010000144.1 GCA_902782815.1 uncultured Lachnospiraceae bacterium
AGGAAAACCTTGCTTCCATGTTTTTTCACCAGTTCCGGGATCTCATGCAGGATGTGGGATCCGATCCGGATGTCCTCAAGGATAACCTTATGCTCCTTCCCGCACTCACATTTCCCGCCATATGTCTTCTCAATCTGCTCTTTCAGGTTCGTCATCGTATTCTTCCTCCCTGTTTCTTTTTGTTATTACTTTTATAAAATATTTTATTTATGTTTTTATATTATTATAGCTGCCTGTTTTTGTCAAGGAGAAATTTTAATTTTTTTCGACAGACAGATCCATCCGGACTTTATTTGAACTTTTTAGAACTTTTCTGTTGACTTTTTCCCTGTTCTTCCCTATAATACTCATAAAAGTTCACTTAAACAGATGGATTTTCGTGATTCCCCGGGAGGATCCGGTCACGGGAGGAAGGAGGATATGACATGTCAGCATTTGCGGAAAAGGTGAAGACAGCGAGATCCGAACTGGGCATGACCCAGGGGGAGCTGGGGGAGGCCGTGGGCGTCTCCCTGCGGACGATCCTGGACTATGAGAAGGGAAAGAAAAAGCCCCGCCAGTCCACTCTTCTGAAACTGGCCGGGGCTTTGAAGGTTTCCTCCAGATTTCTCACCGATGATTCCTGCCATGACCCCCTTATGGATATCGACAGAGACGGATATATCGAAGAGGCAAGACAGCGGTATGGTTCCGCGGGTGTTCAGGATATGAAAGCCCTTCTGGATGCCAACAGTGCCTTCTTCGCGGGGGGAAGCATCTCCCAGGAGCAGAAGGATGCCTTCTTTGAGGCAGTGATGACCGCCTATGTCATGAGCAAGGAGGCGGCGAAGGAGAAATTCGGACGAAAGGAGATCTGACATTGTCCTATACATCCATCTGTCAGGCTGTCAGCAGAATAAAGAAGAAGACCCGGGAGACCGATATCCGGAAGCTGTGCCGGGCCATGGGCATCCTGATCAGCCCGGCGGACCTGGGGACCGGACCGGACTGCATCAAGGGTTTTTTCCTCCGGAACAACCGCATCCCGGTGATCACGGTCAACTGCCGTCTGCCGGAAGTGGTGCAGAGATTTGTCCTGGCCCATGAACTGGGCCATGCCGTTCTCCACAGCAAGGGAGAGCTCCGTTATTTTCATGAGGGCAGACTCTTCACCGACCCCTCTCCCATGGAGAAGGAGGCCAATCTTTTCGCCGCCGAACTGCTGGCGGAAGACCGGGATGTACTGGCCCTGATCGGCAGCGGAACCGACTTTTTTACCGCCGCCGCCCGTCTGAACATCCCCCCTGAACTGCTGGAGTTTAAGCTCCGTCTGATGCGGTGGAAAGGCTGCGAAATCACCGAACCTCCCATCCACGCGGACAGCACTTTCCTGAAGCATGCCGACTACCCTCCGGAGGCCGGAGACTGATACAGACCGTGGACCGGAAGCTGTGATGCCTTCCCGCGGAAGGCGCTGTCCCCGGCGATCCGTCTGCCTCCGCCGGGTGTCAGCCCGCTTATTTTTTTACCCTGTTGCCCGAACATATATTCTGTTTTACTTGGATTATAATCCCCTTATGCCGGCCGAAAGGAAGTATTGCCATGCCGGAAAATATCTATATCTGTATCGACCTGAAATCCTATTATGCCTCCGTGGAATGTGTGGCCAGGGGACTGGACCCCCTGAGGGCCAACCTGCTGGTGGCGGACCCCTGCCGGTCGGACCAGACCATCTGCCTGGCGGTCTCCCCGGCACTGAAGGCCATCGGGGTTCCCTCCAGACCCCGGCTGTTTGAGGCGAAACAGGCCATCCGGACCTATGAGAAGGCTCATCATACCAGAGTCTTCTACTACACCGCCGTTCCCCGGATGGCCATGTACGAACGGGTCTCCGCCCGGATCTACACTATCCTTCTGCGCTATGCCGCCCCCGAGGACATCCATATCTATTCCATCGACGAGGCTTTCATCTTCTGCACTCCCTATCTCCACGCCTATCTGGCCGAAGCGGCGGACCAGGGAGTCCACCCTGCCCATGTCATGGCCATGACCATGATCCGGGCCGTCCTTTCGGAAACAGGCATCACCGCCACCATCGGAATCGGGACCAATCTTTATCTGGCCAAGGTGGCCATGGATATCGTGGCCAAGAAGGCTTCTCCCGACAGGGACGGTGTCCGGATCGCCGAGCTGAACGAAAATTCCTACAAGTACCTCCTCTGGGACCACAGGCCCCTGACCGATTTCTGGCATATGGGTCCGGGCAAGACCCGGCGCCTGCAGAATGCCTATATGTTCACCATGGGGGATGTCGCTCAGAGGAGCGTTTATGACGAGGAGTGGTTCTATAAAACCTTCGGGATCGACGGGGAGATCCTCATCGATCATGCCTGGGGGATTGAGCCGGTAACCATGGCGGATATCAAAGGCTACCACACCCGGTCCCACTCCCTGTCCAACGGTCAGGTCCTCCCCAGACCCTACCGGTACGGCGAGGCAAGGACCGTGTTTACGGAGATGATCGACCGGCTCTGCTGTGATATGTACACCAAAAATATTGTGGCCAGAGTTTTTACCTGGTGGGTATCCTACGACTGGAAATCCCTGGAGGTCTGCCCGGACTATGAAGGTCCGGTCCTCCTGGATTTCTACGGAAGACTCCACCCCAAACATTCCGGCGGAACGGCCAGGCTAAGGGAGAAGACCCATTCCTTCGACCTGATTTCCTCCGCCCTGCTCAAACAGTTTGACCTCAGGACCGATCCCCGCCTCCTCTTCCGGAGGTTAGGAGTAAATGCCGCGGATATCGCGGAGGATGACGGTGTATTCCAGCTTGATCTTTTCACCGACTACTCTGCCCTGGACCGGGAGAAAAAGATCCGGGGCGCCATGCTGGAGATCAGAAAAAAATACGGCACGAATGCCGTATTTAAAGGACTGAATATTAAGGAAGGGGCCACGGCCCTGGAGAGGAACCAGCAGATCGGAGGTCACAAGGCAGACCTTTGACCTCCCGCAGAGGGCAGTCTCCTCTCCACAGGCAGAAGACTGCCATATAAAGTTTACAAATATCAAAGAAAGGAGCTGTGCTGTCATGTATACCTGTCAATCCGACACTCCATTTCCTCAGATCGGGGCCATGTCCATGCCCCCCGGATTTCCCCACCGGGACCTCTGTGCCAAAGGCCGGCCGCAGCACCGGCCCCTCTCCCGCTTTCGTCTCCGTCATCCTCAGATGACCTGCGCCAGGAGGGCCAAGATCTTTGCCCCTTTTGATGCTCTGAGCGGATTCAGCGAGATGATCGATGCCGCCGCGGCCGAAAGTGCCGGGCAGGAAATCAGGGAAGAAAACAGTTCCTGATAAAAAATAACGGGCCGCCATAAGAGCATGGCCGGAAAAACATTCTGTGTTTTTCGGACATAGCTCCTGTGGCAGCCCTTTTTCATCCGTTTTCGGATCGATTTATTCAGTTATTCAGGGTCATCCGCATTCCCTGCTCCATTTTTCGAACTCTTCGTCCGTACAGCGGACATAATGGCTCCCTTCCACCAGATGGTCCGTTCCCTGATGGTAATCTATACCGGAGGTACGATAATCATAGTTCAGAGAGACGCGCTGTTTTTCCAGGATCGGGTTGGGCGCCGGTATGGCCGACAGCAGGCTTCTGGTATAGGGATGCATGGGCCGGGCGAAGATTTCCTCCGTGGTGCCGGTCTCCAGCATATGACCCAGATGAAGAACTCCGATGCGGTCCGAGATGTATTTTACCATTGACAGGTCGTGGGCAATGAAGAGATAGGCAGAATGGGTTTCCTGCTGGATATCCTTCATCAGGTTGACCACCTGGGCCTGGATGGACACATCAAGAGCCGATATGCACTCATCGGCAATGATCAGTTTGGGATCCATGATCAGGGCTCTGGCAATACCCACACGCTGGCGCTGTCCGCCGGAGAACTGATGGGGATAACGTCCGTGGTGTTCCGGGGCAAGCCCCACTTTCTTTAAGATCCGGCGGATCTTTTCCTGCCTTTCCTCCCTGGTCTTATACATGTGATGGATATCCAGTCCTTCACCGATGATATCCCCCACGGTTTTCCGGGGGTTCAGGGAAGCCATGGGATCCTGGAAGATCATCTGCATCTTCACTCTGAGTTCCGATTCCACGCTTCTGGACATCTTGCCGCTGATATCTTTTCCGTCAAAGATGATCTTTCCCGCAGTGGGTTTATAGAGACGGATCACGCTTCTTCCAATGGTGGATTTGCCGGA
>CACZOS010000145.1 GCA_902782815.1 uncultured Lachnospiraceae bacterium
CCGTCCCTTTATCCGCCTTTTAAATGAGGCGGCGGTGGATCCGGAAGTGTTTGCCATCAAGATTACCCTCTACCGGGTTTCCCGGAACTCCAAGATCATCGAGGCCCTGATCGATGCAGCGGAAAACGGCAAGCAGGTCGTGGCCGTGGTGGAGCTCAGGGCAAGATTTGACGAGGGTAACAATATAGAGTGGTCCAGGAGACTGGAACAGGCCGGCGTGACGGTCATCTACGGGATCGATCATTTCAAGGTTCATTCCAAGCTCTGTCAGATCGTCAGAAGGGAGCCGGGCGGGGTCCGCTACATCACCCAGATCGGCACCGGAAATTATAATGAGATCACCTCGGAATTATATACAGACCTCTCCCTCATGACCGCCAATGACGACATCGGACATGAGGTGGCGGAAGTCTTTGAACGACTCTGTCTGGGAGAGACCATGGAGGAGACGGAAGTCCTCTTCATCGCCCCCAACTGTATGCAGAACAAGATCATCGAGAAGATTGACGGCCAGATCGCCAGAGTCCGGTAGGGCCTGGAGGGCTATGTGGGGGTCAAGATCAATTCCTTTACCGACAAGAAGATCATGGACAAGATGATCGAGGCTTCCCGGGCGGGGGTCAGGATCGAGATGGTTGTCCGGGGAATCTGCTGCCTGATTCCGGGAATCCCCGGCTATACGGAGAATATCACGGTCCGGTCCATCGTGGGCCGTTATCTGGAGCATTCCCGGATCTATATTTTCGGGGATGAGGTTTACATTGCTTCCGCTGATTTTATGACCAGAAACACCATCAAGCGGGTGGAGGCGGCTGCGCCTATTCTGGATGAGGAGATCAAAGCCCGGATCCGGAAGATGTTTGACATCATGCTCAGCGATGACGCCAAAGCCCGGATCATGAATGCGGAGGGTATCTACGAGAGCCAGTCCAGGGAAGGAAAGGAGGAGTTCCTTCTGTCCCAGGAATCCCCCTATATGGCTTATTATGAGGAAAAGGAAGAAGAAGCTGAAGAGCTTCCGGAGCCTTCAGATGAAGCGGAAGAAGAGCAGATGGAGGAACCGGAGGATTATCCGGAGGAGGAAGACCCGGCTGATGAAGAAGATCTGGATGAGACTGAGGAACCGTCTGACGAGGAAGAACAGGCCGAGGCTGTGGAACCGATGGAAGAGGAAGAACCGGCCGGGGAAGAAGCACCGGCGGAAGAAGAATCAGCTGAAGTGATTGAAGAATCTATGGAAGCAGAAACTCCTGCTGAAGCAGAAGAAGTGGTAGAGGAAGAACCTGCAGAAGCTGAAGAAGCGGTAGAGGATGTAGAGCCCGTTCGGCTGAAAAAACCGGCTGAATCCGCGGTTTTTCCGGAAAAACCGAAACCTGTCAGGAACACCCCCTTTTCCCCTTCTGAGCAGCCGGAAAAGCCCCGGAGCATCTTCGACAGGTGGTTCCGTAAGGGGAGGCACGGGAGATAAAGCATAGTTTGACCCCTCACCCACTTTGTGGTATAAAATATGGAGGTAAACTAGTTAATGATTAAACAGACCCTATTAAAGACCTTATATTATGAGATCTCTCCGGATAAGATTCCGGCGGTTAAGGCCAGTAATGGCAAGGACAGGTTTTTCCATACCTTTGCCAGGTCTTATCCAGGTGCTCCGGGCGTGACTGCCGTGGTTGCCGAGGAGAGGTTTCTTCCCTATTCGGTCCTCTACTACCTTTTTTATGATGACGAGGAGGGCAGGAGGCAGCCGGTGGAGCCGGAGGATCCTGTCATGACCGGCTGGATCCTGGGATTCTTCCGGGAGTATCAGCCTGATTTTCTAAAAGATGAATACAGGGATCCGGAGAAGGTTCCGGCAGGCCGGATCAATATCCTGGATTGTTTTGAGACAGAACGTATCCCTTCCTACCGCAAACATAAATATGCTTATGCGGACATGGAATTTACCAGGTATGAAGATGTCCACGGCAAGCCCATCGAGGGCAAGAACGGCAGCCGTCCCAGCCAGCTGGCCAACTTCCCGGGTATCACCTTTTCCAAAAAATACGAAGCCATCCTGAATCAGAAAAAAGACAGGGAAGAGGATCAATAGCAGGTCAACAGAAAGGAGCAGTCGGAGATGCCCATCATCGAGGTCAGAGGACTCTATAAGACCTTCGAGACGAAAGACGCCACGGTAGAGGCGTTGAAAAATATCAATTTCACTGTGGAAGAGGGAGATATTTACGGGATCATCGGCATGTCGGGAGCAGGTAAGAGTACCCTGGTCCGCTGCCTGAATTTCCTGGAGGTCCCCACAGAGGGACAGGTGATCGTGGAAGGAAAGGATCTGGGAGAGATGACCCCGCCGGACCTTCGCGAGCTGCGAAGCAGTATCGGCATGATCTTTCAGAGTTTTAACCTTCTTATGCAGTGCAGTGTCATAGATAACGTATGTTTTCCGCTGACCATCCACGGAGTCTCTAAGCGGGATGCCAGAAAGAAGGCAAAAGAGCTTTTAAGGACAGTGGGTCTGGAGGATAAGGCAAAAGCCTATCCGGCCCAGCTTTCCGGCGGACAGATGCAGAGGGTGGCCATTGCCAGAGCTTTGGCCTGTGACCCCAAGATCCTGCTCTGTGACGAGGCCACCAGCGCCCTTGACCCCCAGACCACCCATCAGATCCTGGAGCTGCTCCGGAGGATCAACAGGGATACGGGGATCACCATTATCATCATTACCCATTCCATGAACGTGGTCCGGGAAATCTGTCACAACGTGGCTATCGTGGAGGCAGGGGAGATCGTGGAAGACGGTCTGGTGGAGGAAATCTTTGCCCATCCCAAGTCCAGGGCCGCCAAGAGACTGATCGTGGAAGGAAAGGATCCCGATTATTACGATGAAGCCCTGGAGGACAGTACAGAGAATCCTGCTCTGGATACCCTGATGGAGAACCGGAGGATCCGTATCGTTTTCACCACCAATTCTTCCTACGAACCGGTTATCGCCAACATGATCCTGACTTTTAATGAACCGGTTAATATTCTGTATGCAGCCACCAAGGACATCGGAGGCGTGGCCAGAGGAGAGATGATTCTGGGTCTTTCCACCGATCCCGAGGTCTTTGCAAGGCAGGTTGCCTACCTTGAAGAAAGGGGCCTGGCCGTGGAGGATATCACTGACCTGGGATGGCCCCTGGAAGGGAGGTCTTACTGATGTTTACACCACAAGAGATACAGATGATCGTCGACGGGATCGGCGAGACCCTGTACATGACCCTGGTATCTACTCTTTTCGGTTATGTTTTCGGTCTTCCCTGGGGGATTGTCCTCACCGTCACCAACAAGGACGGGATCCATCCCAACCGGGGGATTTACCGTGTGCTGGATGTCATCACCAACATCATGCGGTCCATACCTTTCCTTATCCTGCTGATCCTGGTTCTGCCCCTGACCAAGCTGATCGTGGGCAAGACCTACGGATCCACGGCCACCATCGTTCCCCTGGTGATCTCCGCGGCGCCCTTTATTGCCCGTATGGTGGAAACCTCCTTAAATGAGGTGGACCACGGAGTGATCGAGGCAGCCCAGTCCATGGGAGCCGATAATTTCCAGATCATCACCAGAGTCCTTCTGGGAGAGGGGAAGATTTCCCTGATCGCGGGAGCCATCATCACCACCGGTACCATCCTGGGTTATTCCGCCATGGCGGGAACCGTGGGCGGAGGAGGACTGGGTGATATAGCCATCCGTTACGGCTATCACCGTTACCAGCCCAACATCCTCTGGGTCACCGTTATCCTGCTGATCCTGCTGGTCCAGATCTTCCAGCTGATCGGGAACCTGATCAACAAGAAGCTGGACAAGCGCCATATCTGATATGAGACCATACACCGGCCGGTTGAGAGGAATCCCGGGCCGTTGTATATAGATCATCAACGGGGATCATTCCCCAGAATCGCCTCAGGCGAAGAAAGAGAGGAGTCTATGAAAAAGAGATTGCTTGCCTTAATAGGCGCGGTAACACTGGCAGTCGGTCTGCTTGCCGGCTGCGGCGGAACAGCCAAGACAGAGGAAGCCACCATGGCCGAGGATAATGCCGGCGAACTGGAAACCATCACTGTCGCAGCTTCCGCCACACCCCATGCGGAGATCCTGGAACAGGCCAAGGAGATCCTGAAAGAGCAGGGATACGATCTTCAGATCACCGTGTTTGAAGATTATATCCAGCCCAACAACGTGGTTGATTCCGGCGAGATGGACGCCAACTACTTCCAGCACATCAATTACCTGAATTCCTTCAACGAGGAAAAGGGAACCAAGCTGGTGGTTGCGGACAACGGAAAGATCCATTATGAGCCCTTCGGAATCTATCCCGGAAAGAAAGCCACACTGGATGAACTGGAAGACGGCGACTCCATCGCCATCCCCAACGATACCACCAACGAGGCCAGAGCCCTTCTCCTTCTTCAGCAGGAAGGCCTGATCAAGCTTAAAGACGGAGTCGGCGTCACCGCCACGGTAAATGATGTGGAAGAGAATCCCAAGAATCTGGAACTGGTGGAAGTTGAGGCTGCCCAGGTGCCCAAACAGCTTCAGAGTGTTGCCTTCGGCGTGATCAACGGAAACTATGCCCTGGAGGCCGGTCTGAACGCAGGCAAGGATTCCCTGGCTGTTGAGTCTGCTGACGGCGATGCCATCCAGCAGTATGTGAATATTCTTACGGTCAAGGAAGGAAATGAATCCTCCGATAAGATCGTGGCCCTGACCAATGTTCTCAAATCCGAGGAGATCGTGAACTTTATCAACGAGAGATACGAAGGCGCTGTAGTGCCTTATGAAGGAGAGTAAAACAGTCCAGGAATTGTCTGAATCACAGATGCGGACAGTGGGCAGATTTTACCATAATTTTCCGATGTTTAGCATGATTATTTGTTTGCATATTCATCAATGCATGATATAATGTTGCTAAGCATCGGTTTTTTTTTGTTGTATGCATTATCGATGAAAGGGGGAGATCATTTTGATTTACACAGTTACTTTTAACCCCGCTCTGGATTATATTGTGTTCCTGGAGGGACTTGTTCCCGGGGACATTAACCGTTCTATCCGTGAGTCCATCTATTACGGAGGAAAGGGAATCAATGTATCCGGAATCCTGAGGATGCTTGGTCAGGAGACCACAGCTTTGGGCTTTATCGCAGGCTTTACCGGTCACGCCCTTGCCGAGGGAGTGGCTTC
>CACZOS010000146.1 GCA_902782815.1 uncultured Lachnospiraceae bacterium
ATAGAGAAGATTGCGGTTGCAGAGCACCTGGGGACCGCTGAGTAAAGGCAGGACCACTGCCGGATATTCGCTTCCCTGGGACTTATGAATGGTGACGGCGTAAGCCAGTTCCAGCTCCTCCAGATTAGAGAAAGCATACTCCACTTCCCTATCCTCATCAAAGAGGACAGTGACCCTCTCCGTATAGTGGTTAATGGAACTGATGATACCGATATCTCCGTTAAAGACACCCATGCCTTCCTCAACCACAAATCCTCCTGACTTTCTGATCCTCCACTCTGCCTGGTAATTGTTCTTGACCTGCATGACCTTGTCCCCCTCACGAAAAACTCCGTCATGAAATTCTTTTTCCGCTTTATCGGGGGAATGGGGATTAAGGTAATACTGCAGAACTTCATTGAGGTGGAGAACACCAAGTTCCCCTTTCCGCATAGGAGCCATCACCTGAACATCAAAGGGATCCAGACCAAATACCTGGGGAATCTTTTCCCGGACCAGGTAGATCAGGGCTCCCATCACCGTGCGGATATCCGACCGGGGGAAGAAGAAAAAATCCTCGCTGTCGTTGTCCAGAGAGATGGGTACTCCCTCGTTGATTTTATGGGCATTGGACACAATCCGGCTGTTATCATCCTGACGATAGATCCTGGTGAGGCGTACTACGGGGAACATTTCCGACTCAATGATATCCTTCAGCACATTTCCCGGTCCCACGCTGGGAAGCTGATTGGAGTCTCCCACAAGGATCAGTCTGGTTCCCGGGAGAACTGCTTTAAGCAGGGAATGCATAAGGGGCAGGTCCACCATGGACATCTCATCCAGGATAATTACATCCGCCTCAATGGGATTTTCCTCATTTTTCTCGAAACGGTATGTACCCCCTTCTTCCACACCTCCGTTTAATTCCAGCAGGCGGTGGATAGTCCTGGCTTCATAACCTGTGGCTTCTGTCATACGTTTAGCTGCCCTTCCTGTGGGGGCGGCAAGAACGATCTCCAGATCCTCCATTTCGAAGCAGCGGATCATAAGATTAATGGTGGTGGTCTTTCCTGTACCGGGGCCGCCGGTAACCACCAGAACTCCCTCCCCAAGGGCTCTTTCCACAGCCAGTTTCTGCCGTTCATTCAGAGTAAGTTCCATCTCCTCGTCAAGGAAGCGCAGGCGCTGCTCCATTTCCTCCGTGCTTACGGGGAAGCGGACATCAAGATCCAGCAGCATTCCGGCTGTATTCTTTTCCATGAAATAATAAGGAGCAAGATAGACCTGGTCTTCTTCCCCCTCCGAACGGATCATCAGTTTCTTGTCCAGGATCAGATTCATCAGGTGGTCCCGGATGTATTCCGGAGGCATGGATATGATAGCCCCTGTGTTTCTGCAGAGGATATTCCCGGGGAGATAAATGTGCCCTGCGGCAACCCCCTGCTGCAAGGTGTAGAGTATGGCCGCCTGGATACGGAATTCGGAATCAGGGGCAATTCCTGCCTTTCCCGCGATATGGTCCGCAATACGGAACCCGATACCTGAGATATCTTCTGCCAGCTTATAAGGATTGGTTCGAAGGATCTCATACATCCTGTCCCCGTACTCCTCATAGATCTTCACAGCCATCTGATTGCTGATTCCGTAATCCGACAGGAACATCATGGCATGCCGCATCTCCTGTTTCTCCTGAAACTGGATAGCGATATTCATGGCCATTTTCAGGGAAATCCCCTTCACCTCAGCCAGCCGTTCCGGTTCATTTTCTATGATCTCAAAAGTATTTCCCTTGAATTTTTTGATCACTCTTCCGGCCAGTGTAGGTCCAAGCCCCTTGATGGCACCGGAAGACAGATACCTTTCCATTGCCTCTTTATCTTCGGGGGCCTTTAACACATAGCTGGAAACCTGATATTGGGGACCGTGGACCGGATGTTCGGCAAAGCTACATTCAGCCACAATATATTCCCCTTCATTGATATAACGAAAATTGCCCACGAGGATCTCGTCCCCGTGGGTTGTTTCCAGTTCCAGAACGGTATAGCCGTTCTCTTCATTATGATAACGAATATGATTCACATATCCTTCCAGCTGCTCCATTTATCTTGCTCCGAGATATTCGATAAACTGACCTGTTCCGATGGCCACAGCCGTCATGGGATCGTCAGCTGTCATTGTGGTGATCCCGGTCTTTTCCTCGATAAGCTGTTCCAGGCCCTGGAGCATGCTGCCGCCTCCGGTAAGCACGATACCGCGGTCGGAAATATCTGCGGCCAACTCCGGGGGTGTTCTTTCCAGTACACTGTGAACGGCTTCCACAATCTGGGCTGTCGCTTCTCTTAAAGCCTCTCTGGTCTCCTCGGAGGTTACCGTAACTGTCTTGGGCAGACCGGTGACAAGATTACGTCCCCTGACCTCCATGGAAGACTCCTCAGCGCGGGCATAGGCACTTCCTACCTGAATCTTGATATCCTCTGCGGTGCGGTCTCCGATCAGGAGATTATGTTTCTTTCTCATATAACGGACAATGGCCTCATCAAAGTCATCCCCGGCAACCTTGATGGATGTGCTTACCACAGTTCCGCCAAGGGAGATCACTGCGATGTCACTGGTACCGCCGCCGATATCCACGATCATGTTACCGCATGGCTTGGCAATGTCTATCCCTGCCCCGATGGCCGCTGCCACCGGTTCTTCTATGATCTTTACGTCCCGGGCACCGGCTGC